>DASSWT010000197.1:0-3446 GCA_035704555.1 Saccharospirillum sp.
AAAATTCCAAACATCAAAAACCACCAACACACTCGGCAACCCACCCGGATGCGCCGTCACCTGATGCATAAACCGCTTAACCGGCTGATGCTTCACTACACCATCAAACGCATCAACATCACTCAGCCTCAATGCCGCACCAACAGCCGCCCCAGAGGTCAGCGTATTGCCCTGCTCGTCCAGCACCTCCAGAACAATGTAGGCACGCCCGTCATCGGCACCTTCCAACTGCAAGGTGGTTCTGCCGAGGATGGCGGTTTCGGCAAAGCCCTCAAAGGCATCTTTGATTCGGTTGATGTCAGCCGTGAATGCAGCCCCTCGCTGTGTCAGTTCAGTTTGAATCCTCGTTAGCCACCACTGGGAGATTTCACCGGCGACACTGGAGAAAACCGAAGCCGAAGAACGGGCCCGTCCCATTATCGCCTCACCATCCGGCGCCCTGGTTTGCTCCTGGTGATCCGCCATGCTGCGCAGGACATTGGGTTCCAGCACTCGCATGTCCTGGTTGCGGTCTTCCAGTGCTTCAGCCAGGGATTTCAGGTTAGACAGAGTCGCATCACCAACCTGACATTCGCCGGAGTTGTTTTGGAACGGCAATAGCATGACACCCAGGGGATGCTCGCCTGTGGCAATCTTCAATGCCATTGCGTCAGCTTCATCATCACCGTTTGCACCAATTTCCTGCGGAAGTACCAGTGGATCGGCACGGTGCACTGGTAATGAGAGCACCTGCAGCAACGGCCCGGTCTGGACATATCCAGCGGCAGCGTTGCCCGATTCCAGCGCGAACAGATCCCGCAGGGTGGCGGTCAGATTCTCCGGGCGCTCGTCGTCAAGCATACGCACGAGAGCCGTTTGAGCTTCTTTGAGAAAGTCCCGCAGAGCCGCTCTTTCGACGTCATAGAGTGTGCGCTGGAGTCGTCCGTCTTCACTGTCGTCGATTCGGTTGTCAAACCAGCCGCCGTCAATATAGAGAGGATTCGCTGAACCATCGGGCAGGGTTTCACGGCGAAAGTTGTTGTGGAACAACTCGGCGGTGACACCAAACGGGCGTTTCTTCACGTTGTCCACCAGCGCCAGCATGAGCGCCAGTGTAGCGTTCATTTGCTGGGTCAGGTGACGGGCGGCCTGCAGTGAATCTCTGAGGTGTAATGTGACCAGATGCCGACCCCGGAGCGAGCTGAAGACATCGGTGCCAGCATTGATTGTCGGCAATGGCTCGTCTTGCAAATGGAGTTGGCGCCAACGCGGATAGAGCGACGGCGTTTCAACGAAGTAGTCGGCGTCAAAGACATGCTCATCCGCTTCGATGGCATCACGCTGCGCAATAAGCGCGTCTTGCGCCTGCTTCGACTTTACACCATCGACGTCGTGCAACCATTGCCCCGGAAACGTGACATCGCTTTCTATCGCGCTGTCACGGGCTCGCATGGCCGGCATTTCGTCAAGACGTTTCCAGTCGCCATTCAGGCTCGGCTGCCCCTCGAGAAAGGCCCGGATCGCTCTGGCAGAGCGGTAGCGCGTTGTTATGAGGCCGGTATCCTGCTCAAGCGCGCTGATGTACTCCCATGACCACTGCGTTTCGCTGAACGCGAGATAAACATTGCTATAGACATCCGCACCATTCAGGCGAGCAGGTACGTGGATAACGTCTAACTCGGGACCAGTTGCTTTGCGATCATTGGCCGCTTCGAGTGATGCTGTGCGAGCTTGCGCGAGAGGGGTATCGCGCAGAACCGGCGCCGCATCCTCACTTGTCACAACCGAGAGCTCCCGCCAGAGCCGTCCCCTGAAAAACACGTAGATCCAGCCGGTTCGGAGCGGTGCGCCGATGGCTTCCTCATAGCCACTCATGGGTCGCGGATGCGTTAATTCTCCCGCATCGCAGAAAAGCGTCGGATGAACCGACACCATGAGACTCTCCTGATAATATCGCTGAGGAGCTTTCAGGGCGTATGGACCAATGGACTCTTCGTGGATAACGGGGACGTTGATTGTCTCGTCCCCCTTTAGCTGCAGAACCAGCGAGCGTTTTTTGGGTTGCTCAACATGGCCCGCGAGAATCGGCCCCTTACGGCCGTTGTGTTTCTCGCAGATCTCAATGGGCGTGACAACCTCATTGCCGTCGTCGCCGATTTCGCTCAGAACGTACTCATGACCGGCAAGTGATTGCTGACCCGTCAGTTCCAGCCAGAACGTCTTTGAGGGGGCGCAGGAAGGTGCTTTAACCGCTGACATGCTTTGAAATCCTTTTCATGAAAATTCGCGAAACGCTGTCCATTGCGTCTCAAGCTCCACTGATTGATCGTCCCAGGCCGACCCTGAATGCCATTGATTGACGATAAAGCGAGTGAGCGTCGTGGCATCTGCATGCCGATCCCCGGCTACATAGGGCAAGCAGGCAGGCCAGCCAGCTACCCAGCTCAGCAGGCGTTCAAAGTCACGCCCCTTATGGGTTTTGGCCTGTTGAGCCGCGCCTGATGCCTGAAATCCTGACCACTGCACATGACTCAAGAGATCGACAGACCAAATCCATGTACTGTCGGCAGTGGCCAATTCCGCCATTTGCCCGGGTTGACAGGCTGATAACACCTGAAGAAATCGAGTGTCATAAGGTCTGAGCAGACACGGACCAGCCGCTTCCAGGTCAACCGACAGCATGCCGCGCAAACCGGCAACGGCTTTATCAACGTCACTTTCGGTAAACAGGAACAACAGCCCCTTCTCAGCCCATTGTGTCAGGGCATGTCGACAGAAAGGACTATCAGCCACCGTATCAATGATGATTGGCCCCGCATCTGCCAAGGTTTTTAATGGGCTATTCTCAAACAACCAGCACCAGTTCGGGTCATTGCATTCAGCATACAAAGCATTGGTAATTTCATGTTGGTCAAACTGGGCCGCATCAATAATTAAAAGGCAACGCTGACTTGGCTGAAGCTGCCACTCGCGAATGGCCTCCTGAAAGGTATCCAGGCATTCGCGGCTAGGCAACGGCAACGCAGGGGCAATTGTCGACATCGCAGCTTCCATCCTGTTTTTTCTGGCATGTTTTTGTTGCTGGTGCGCGCTCTGCAGCAGCGGCCAGGAGCGTGTTGCGATCCACTCGTTCGGCAATTGGCCGCTGCCCCACGTCCGCCACTTCAGCCGGAGCCACAACCCCACCCGCAGCCGTCACCAACCCCGGCATCTCCGGCACCTGCACCTTCTGCCCACTGCCCTTGCCCGGCGATCCACCGGCGTTCATTTTGATGGCCGCGCCACCCATGGCGACGCCACTGGGGTCGATTTTCACAAAGCTGCCACCGGCCTTGAGGGTGATTTCGGCACCCGCTTCGATGACGACTTTCTGGCCGGCTTTGATGTGCAGTTCGGTGCCGGAGTCGCTGAGCCAGGCGGTGCCGGCCTTCAGGTGTAGGGTGCCCGACACCGTGAAGCTGTGGTCT
>DASSWT010000201.1:0-3105 GCA_035704555.1 Saccharospirillum sp.
AACCCGGTATTTTCCCATGGGCAGAGCCTACCAGAACCGCAAAGAATCCATGGCCAAGACTTCGGACATGAAAGCCAAGGTCTACAGCCGTTACAGCCGTGAAATTTACATGTGTGCCAAATCTGGCGGCACTGAGCCAACCGGTAACCTGGCGCTTGCCTCCCTGCTGGAGCGCGCCAAGAAAGATCAGGTGCCGGCGCATGTGATCGACAAGGCCATCACCAAGGCGGCCGGTGGCGGTGGGGAAGACTTTGCAGTGGCCCGGTATGAGGGCTTCGGGCCGGGCAATACGATGGTCATCGTCGACTGCCTGACCGATAACCCGAACCGGACCTACGGCGATGTGCGCACTTGTTTCAACAAAGTGAAAGCCAAGCTGGGTGCTTCGGGCGCGGTCAGCCATTTGTTCGACCACGATGCGATTTTCAGCTTCTCCGGGCCGGACGAGGATGCAGTACTGGAAGCCCTGGCCGATGCGGATGTTGATGTCTCCGATATCGAGGCCGAAGACGGCGTGATCACGGTATTTGCCCCGCACACCGAATACGCCAAAACCCGCGATGCCCTCAAAAGTGCCTTCGACGGCATCGAGTTCGAAGTGGATGAGGTCCAGTTCGTGCCGCAAATGACCACGGCAATTGAAGGCGCCGACATTGAGCAGTTCGAGAAAATGCTGGACCTGCTGAACTTTCTGGACGATGTGCAGCACGTTTACCACAACGCTGAATATTGACAGGCCCATAAATTTCCGCGAGTGTCCTGCCTCTTACTTGCCATCAGGACACTCACCCAGCCATGACCTCAGTTATTATCGGCCCCTTCAGTCTGCCCATAGGTTACATCATGCTGATGCTGGCGTTTGGCATCGCCATTCTTGTCGGCAGCCTGGTGGGTCGGCGTACCCGCAGCTCGGTGATCTCCAAGCTGGGCGATATTTTCCTGGTCACGGTCGTTGCGGCGCGTCTGGGCTTTATCATCCGGTATTTCGAATTCTACCGGGACGACTGGCTGGGCATGCTCGACATTCGTGATGGCGGCTTTGACCCCTGGTTTGGTCTGGCTGGTACCGTGTTGATGGCCCTGTTCTGGTATTGGCGCCATGCCGATGTACGCAAGCCTCTGGCCATTGCGGTCAGCACCGGCGTGATCGCCTGGCTCGGTATCTGGAGCGGGGTGCAGATGATGGGTTACCCCAATGTCGATGTACCGGATCTGGAATTGGTCGATCTGGAAGGGCAGCCGCAAAACCTGGCGGTTGTTGGCGCAGGTGAGCCCCGGGTGGTGAATTTGTGGGCCAGCTGGTGTGGCCCCTGTGTGCGCGAAATGCCGATGCTCGAAGCTGCTCAGCAAGAATACCCCAATGTGACCTTTATCTTCGTTAATCAGGCTGAAAGCCCGACCCGGGGGCTCGAGTTTCTGGGTGAGCAAGGGCTGAATTTGCGCCACAATCTGTTTGATCTGAGGGCTGAATTACCGGAGTTGATTCAGAGCCGCGGTTTGCCTACCACTCTTTTTTATGATGCCAGCGGCACGCTGCAAGACACCCACGCCGGTGAGCTTTCCCGCGCGACCCTGGCTCAGGGTTTGGCCAAGATTCTGCCGGAGGATTAGTGTCTTGAGTCAGAAATTCGCCCTAATTAACCCCGGGGTTCATTAAGGACCACCGGGTGCGCCTACTGAAGGCCGTTAGACAACATGGATGTTGTCTTCGAGCCCCCAGGGAGGGGTTCACGGCGTGCCTTCAGTAGGCGTGCGCGGTGGTCCGAGTGCCACTGAATAAAAAGGTGATCTCCAGGTAACTTACCCTGCGAATTTCTGACTCATGACACTAGGTTCCCGCCTGAGCCCGAAATCCTTTTGGTGTTACGCCAGTGAGTCGTTTAAAGAATCTGGAAAAATACGCCGGGTCAGAGAAGCCGAGTTCATCGGCAATCTGGTTGATGGTTAGGGCGCTGTAAACCAGTCTCCGTTTTGCTTCCAGAATTTGACGTTCGTGAATTAAAGCCAGGGCGGGTTTGTTGACTGCCTGGCGGCAGACGGCGTTCAGATGGTTGGCGGTGATGCCTATGTCACTTGCATAGTCGGCCACCCCCCGGGGTTCTCTGAAATGCGCTTCGATCAGGTCGGTAAATCGGCCAAAGTGGTCTTGAGTGGCAGGAGTATCGTGAGTGTCCTGGGGGCGGGCCTGGCGCAGCAGCCAGACGAAGAGGCTGCTGAGCAGGGACTCCAGTAATACCTGCCGGCCCAGCCCATCGCGCTGATATTCCTGATTAATGATCTCGAACAATCGCTCAATGTCGCTGCGTCGCTGCGAGACCGAGATGCGGTGGCGCACGAACTCGCTGAAAAAGGCGTGCAGCTCGGGTAATGACTGCGCCAGCTTGTGCACCAGAGGGTGCGCCAGGGTCAGCACATAACCCGCCGCTTGTGGCCCGAAGGCAAAGCCATGAATCGACATCTCGGGCACGATCACCAGGCTGCCTGCCTCAAGGTGGTATTGCTGGGCATCCTGCTGCAGCACTGCATCGCCCGCGTTCAGATACAGCAACTGGTACAGACCCCGGTGCCGGTGGGGTTTGATCACCCAGTCGTGCAGACGGCTGCGGTCGGCTATTGCCTCGCAATGCAGCAGATCCGGCGTCAGCCAGGCGGTTTGCTCGCCATACAACTTGAAAACTGGAATGGGTTTTGGCTCGGCCATAGGGGTGCCATCCAATAAATTGTTGGTTAATTGTGCAGCTATCCATCAAAAGTACAAGAAAAACCCATTTTTGTTCCTTCTTTTGCACCCTCTGTCGACTAAAAATACCAGCATAAGAAATAGCAGCCACTAAAAAGCCAGTCTGCACCGGTCCCGTGCCTGCTATCCAATACAACGACAGGAGTACAGAGCATGAAGACCCAAGTCGCGATCATCGGCGCCGGCCCCTCGGGCCTGTTGCTTGGTCAGTTGCTGCACCGCAAGGGCATCGACAATGTGATCATCGAGCAGCGCAGCGAAGAATACGTACTGGGCCGTATCCGCGCGGGTGTTCTGGAGCAGGGCATGGTTGATCTGCTGCGCGAAGCCGGGGTTAATGAGCGGATGGATCGTGAAGGCCAGGT
>DASSWT010000211.1:0-9412 GCA_035704555.1 Saccharospirillum sp.
CAGGCTGACTTTATCGGGAAAGCGCTGCGCTTTGTCGGCAATCTTGAGTTTCAGGTCGCGCAGAAAACGTCGCATGTAGATGCGTTGCGCCGGTCGGGCCAGAGCATAGGCGCAGGCCTCGAGATCCAGCGGCACGCTGAAGGTGGCACCGCCGACCACGGCTTCGGGTAAATCCGGTTCGGCGAGGGTCAACACCGTCTGATTGCCACCCATGCTGAAACCCACCAGGAACACCTGGTCGGCACCGCGCGCTAGGCCATGGGCGATTACCGCCTTCAGATCAGCGATGGCGCCACTGTGATAAAAACGGGGCAAACGATTCATTTCACCACTGCAACTGCGAAAGTTCCAGGCAATGACCTGCCAGCCCGCGTCATGAAAATGGCGCGCCATGCCCTGTACATAAGGCCGATGACTGTTGCCTTCGAGGCCGTGGCTGATGATAACCAGAGGGGCTTTGGCTGAGTCGGCGGGCAGTTCGTCCAGATCCAGAAAATCGCCGTCATCCAGCTCCAGACGGGTACGCTGGTAAGGTACCGAGACCCGACGGAAAACCGACGGCACGATGGATTGCAGATGACCGTTGGCCATGCCCCACCCGGCGACATAGGGCGGGAATTCGAGATCGTTGTGAGTCACGGGACTTGCTCGACCATAGCTGGCGAAGTGAGCGCGGCATTCTACTGAATCAGAGCAGGTAGTGCGACCTCGACTGGGCTGTTAAAGCCTGTAACGAGTATCCCCTGTAAACAACGGCCTTACCGCTCAGGTTGTGACTTTCAGTAGCCCGTAAGCCAGCAACAGCATGATAACGATGACAAAACCGGAATAACGGACCTGCTGGCACCGTTTGCAGGGCTTCTTGGCCATGGTCAGGCCGCCCGGCGAGGCATATACCGGGTGCTCAGAGCGTCAAAAAAGCTTTCTCGCAGCTGGGCGATCTCGCGTTTGACTTCGTCCAGAGTATGCAGCTCTTCACCGCTGAACTGATGCTTGTCGGCATGCACCTGACGGCGCAGATTCACGATCTTGGCGCCATAGATGCGCAACGCGCGCTCCAGCTTCTTCTCGCCCAGCAGCAATAGCGTGCTTTCGGCTTCGGTCAGATCGTGAAACACCGTCACCAGTTCCTGCCCGACCCGGGTCAGCTCATCGCGACGGTTTTTCGGCCATTGCTGGCCATAACGGGCGAATTCGGTCGCCAGTGACAGGTACTGCTGGTACACGTGATGCACCCGCCCAACATTGTTGGCGACCTGTTCCATCAGTTCCCGGCGCTTACGCAAATCTTCAACCACCTTCTGGTCCAGCGACGTGTGCCGGCGCAGGTACCACCAGAAAAACAGACCACTGAGCAGCATGCCAGTCGCGACTTTGACACCAGCATCGACCATTTCCAATGTGACCATGGGGTACCTCGTTAATTTTTTGACGGTTATCCAGAGATAGTCTCAATCTAGCAAGTTTCGTACCCAAACCCAGTTGCTCACAAAATACCTGTAAAACCGTCTTTGAAAAGCCGGTTCAAATAGGGCTTCAGTTGCAAAAACCCTAAAAAAAACAACGCATTAGTGTTGACACATCAGACCGAATCACTAGAATACAACGCCGTTGCTCCTCGATAGCTCAGTTGGTAGAGCAGTAGACTGTTAATCTATTGGTCGCAGGTTCGAGTCCTGCTCGAGGAGCCAAAAATTTAACGCCGGTATCTCATTACCCCAACAAGGTATGATGCCGGTTAGAGCTTATTCCTCGATAGCTCAGTTGGTAGAGCAGTAGACTGTTAATCTATTGGTCGCAGGTTCGAGTCCTGCTCGAGGAGCCATATACAAAAAAAGGCGTACCCAGGGGTACGCCTTTTTTTGTGCCTGCTTTTTATATCTAATTATATCTAAATACCCTAAACCCTTGCCTGCGGAACTACCGCAGACAGGGGCTCGAGGATATTGTTCAAGGGGTTACAGTACTTCCAGCAACTCGACTTCGAACATCAGCATAGAGCCGGCCGGGATGGTCGGGCTTGGGCTGGCGTCGCCATAGGCCAGTTCAGCTGGAATGTAGAACTTGTACTTGTCGCCTTCGGTCATCAGCTGCACACCTTCGGTCCAACCCGCGATCACGCCGCTGAGCGGAAATTCAATGGGCTCGCCACGGTCAACCGAGCTGTCGAAAACCGTACCATTCATCAGCGTACCATGATAATGCACACGGACAGTGTCTTCAGCGGTCGGTGATTCACCATCTTCCGTTGAAGACAGCACTTCATACTGAAGCCCAGAATCTGTTACGGTCACCTCTTCGCGTTCTGCGTTTTCAGCCAGAAAAGCTTCTCCAGCCGCTTTATTTTCAGCAATCTGACCTTGCTGCTCAGCTTGACGCTCAGCCATAGCGGCCTGTTGCTTTTCCTGCAAAGCCTGAATGGCGGCGTTGATTTCAGCCTGGCCCAGTGCGGTTTCAGAACCACTCATGGCCGCTTCGATACCGGCGATCAGTGCTTCGGTATCCAGTTCAAGACCCTGAGTTTGCTGCATCAGATTCGATGCAAAACCGAAACCGATGCCATAAGAGGCTTTCTGCTCATCGGTGGTCAACTCTTCGGCCATTAACGACCCTGCCAAACCCAGTGCGATCGCACCGGCCAACAAACTTTTTTTCAAATGCATCAATATGCCTGCCTTTTCTAATGTTGAGCATCGGGATCAACCCAGTTCACTATGTATTGCCAGGGCGGGATTTGCCCTTCCCATGAGTTTCTTTCGGCGCCTGGCTGGTATCACCCTGGCCGCGGGACGCACCCGCAACCAATGCCAGACCACCATCGAAAGACTGAATTCCAGTCTAACCGGGCACTGTTTCAGAAACCACAGCGTTTACCGGTAATTGACCGGACTTTCAGGCCGATAGCTGCATTATGCCGTTCTGCACTACCTCTTTTGCACTATACTGGCCGGTGTATCTCGCCGGCCTTGTCTTGCTGACCCGCCCGCTTTTCAACCTGGGGCTTAATCCGTGCCGCGATCCACAATGGCAGTCCGATAAATACATCGTATACCGCCTGCAAGGCGCGATTTAGGTACCACAACCAACCCGACGCCAGGCGCAGAACCCAGGCCAGAAACCGCAGTGCGATACCTAGCACCATAACCAAAAATATACGAAGACTGTGCAACAGGCGCTCAAAAGGGACCGCGAAAAAAATCAGAATAAGAGGAAGCACAAAGGCGAGCATCATCCGGGCCCCCACTAGCAGCCCCTGGTCCAGCAACGGTGCTTCATACACAATTACCGGGTATTGAATCAGCCGTTCAAGCTCAGTCGCTGGCAGCCCCGCCCGGTGATGCAAATACACAAGGCCAGCCTGGCCCAGTGCCAACAGCACCAACAGACCAGTCAGAACCCAGACCAGGCGGCGCCTGACCGGTGCATTGAGCCCATAAAGGCCATCGAATACCCGTGTGATACGCAGCAATTCCATCAGGATCCAACCCAACGCCATGCTTGCGCCGATCAGCATCAACCCGGCCCAGTCGGTCATGGCCAGGCCAGCCAGGGGCTCACCTGGCGCCATAAGCGTTTGCAGGGGAGTGCTCATCAGGCTGAAGCTCAACCAGGCGACACCGAGCCATAGCAGAACCAACCCGGCAGACAGAACACCTTCGACAAAGAGTGAAACTTGCAGCGCCCGGCGCGCCTGATCCGCACCCGTTAGCAGGCGATGGTATTGCTCCATATGGCGGTCGATGTCGCGGGCCATGTCGAGCAAGCCGCGAATGCCCGACCGGACCCGCTCTATCGCATGGCTGAGTTTGCGCCACTGCGGCATCATGCCGTGCAGCAGGCGATGCCGGTGGCTCATGCTTTTGCGATAACTGCTCAGCGCCTGCTCGTGCTGACGGTGAAGGTTCGACTCGAGGTCTTTCAACACATTCGAGAACGCCGGGTTGCCGCTTTGCGTTTCTTTCAGTCGCACCACAGCGGCCATCGAATCAAGCCAGTCCGGAGCCGGTGGGGGCGTTTCTGCCGTCTTGTGGTAATCCTCCTCAAGCTGGCTGATGTGCTCGCTGATCTGTTGCTGCCAATGCGGAAACTGCGCCAGATCCCGATCGATCAGTTGCCACACCTGGTGGAATTCCCGGTCCAGGCGTCGCTCAAGACGTTGCTGACCTATTTCCAGCAACACGGTCTGGTTCCGCTGGTCCAGCTGTTTGGCTGCATCAACCAGGCCTCTGGCCTGAGCACGCAATAGCATTCGAAGAGAGCCAGTCACTGCATTCAGCAAGCGCATGACAGAGGCCCGTGCCACATAGCCCAACACCATGGCAATGACCACCCACACCACGGCTGACAGCAATGGACTCTCGGGTATAATGATCCAACTCACATTGTTCTCACTGTTTTATTCGCGTGTTCGACGCTGATCACGCCTTTTGCTGCCAGCATAGACTCAACCAGCCGATGCGCAAAGTTTGGTAACAAAATGCGTTACCGAAATGTGAGCCGCTTTGCTCAACAAGGAGTCAGGCGACAACAGGGCCCCTCAAGTTCCGGGCGCAGCGCCCGATGTATTAGCCACAGCCTACTGGCTGGCTGACCCGGAGTATTCTATGCACCAACGCCCTGCTCTCTATATAGCCGCTTTACTCTGCCTGTCTCTGGCGGCTTGTAGCCAGTCGGGCGACGACAGCGCGGGCGGCGGATCAGGGGACGACCCCCAACTGTACCGCCTGGCCGGAACCGTGGCCATCGGTCGGCCTGGCGCCTGGGCCGAGGTCTGCATCGACACCGAGTGCAGCCGGGCAAATGATGAAGGGGTTTATCGGCTACTGGGCGAGCGACGCCGCTCCGCGCTGATCAGCGCAACCATTGCGAATGCCGATCAGTCTGAAGTGGAGCTAACCAGTCTCTACCGTCATGAGTCGGCCCAGACGGTAGCACTGGTCAACGTCAACCCGACCACCGACGCCCTGCTCGACAGCTGGAGCCGGTACCAGCTGGGTCAGTCGCTGACCGACTGCAAACTGAGTACATCGTGCAGCAACAACCTAATTGCCAACTTTACTGCTGACCGTCAGCTAGCCGCTCAGCAACAGTTGCAAGACTGGCTGGCACCCCGCTGGCAGACCGCTCGCAACCCCTTTACCGACCCCTACATCGCCGATCCATCAGCCGACTGGCTGGATGACTTGCATGACCACCTACGGCTGGAAGCCACTGAAACTGGACTCAATGCTGTCGATAACGAGGCGGACATCCTGGCCACGCTGGACTATGACACGCTGTTCGACAGCAACGCCTCACTGCTGGCAGTCGGAGAAGACGCACTGGCGGCCGCTTATTTACTAACCCCGTCTGTACCGGCGGATAGCAACCCAATCAACATCGATTACCTGGCCTCGCCTTCCTCGCCATTCACTGTACCCGTGGACTGGCGGGTGGATGTCCGTGGCAGCACCTCAATGTTTCAGGGCGACCTGGCTTTTGAGCACACCCTGGTAGGCCCCGATGGCCGGGTCACAACGGGTACCGGAGGCCAATTCTTCGCCACACTGGCAGACCCCGGCCCCTATACCTGGACCGTTGTGGTCACCGACAGCGAGGGCAACCAGGCAACCGACGGCCTGGCAGTACAGGTCAATGCCAGCGACGTGGTCGAGAACCCCAGTTTCGGAGCTGAGGGCAGTTGCAGTACGTCACCACTGACGGCCAACGCCATCAATGTCTGCATCAGCACTGTCGATGGCGGTTCACTCGGCGCATGTGACGCCGCTTCCACTGGCAGTATCCAAACCCAATACAGCCCGGCTCCCTGCTCTCCGGTGTCGCAACAGGGCGGTGTATTTCTGGGAGCCTGCACCTCGGTCCTGAACCAGCTGCGGGTCTATCATTACAACAATCCGCTGCGCAACACTGGCGAGACGCTGACGGAGCAGCGCACAAGACTGCGCAACCAGTGTGTTAATGATCTGGGCCGGGAGTGGTCATCCGAGCCGCCTGAATAAGCGGCAGCAGATCAGTCGCCAATACGATCCGCTGATGCCCGGCCAACCGGGCCGCCAGCGCGGCATGCCACCAGGTGGCTGACTGCGCTGCCTGGCGTGAGGCAAAGCCCTGGGCCATAAGCCCGCCAATCCAGCCTGCCAAAGTATCGCCCATTCCCGGCGTAGCCATGGCCACCGTTCCCGGGTGACTGAACCAAAGCTGCCCCTGGTCGGCGACAAGACTGCCAGCGCCTTTTAACACAACCACCGTCTGATAGCGCCGACTCAACTCCAGTGCGGCAGCACAGCGGTCTGCCTGCACCTTCGCACTGGTCGAGCCCAGTAAAGCGGCCGCCTCCCCGGGGTGCGGCGTTAACACCCAGCCCGGCAGTTCCCTCGGGTTATCGGCCAGCCAAGCCAGGCCATCGGCATCCAGTACGCCCGCCTGGTGCTGTCGGGTCAAAGCATCACACCAGCGCTGAGCTTCTGTGCCCTGGCCAAGCCCCGGGCCCACGACAACCACGGCCGTCTCCGGCACCCCTGACACACCCGGCGCTTCAGTCATCAACTCTGGCTGAACCATCAGTGCGGCCTGGGCGTTTTCTGGTGTGGTGTGCCATACCACCTTGCCCGCGCCTGCCGCCAGTGCCGCCCGGGCGGCCAGCAGCCCAGCGCCACCCATGCCCGGTGAACCAGCCACCACACTGACCTGTCCAAAACGCCCTTTGTGGCCGTTGGCATTGCGTTCCGGCCAGGCGGGTGCTGCATCCAACTTCGCATGCACAACCCGGTTTAACCGCTTCGCCTGTTCCGCAGCATCGATTCCCAACGTTTCCAACTCAAGAACCCCCACACAGGCGGGTCCATCGCCAGTTAGCAGGCCGGGTTTGTAGGCGATGAAGCTCAGGGTTTGATCGGCCTGAAAGACACTGTCGCTGGCCACACCGGAATTGGCATTCACCCCTGTTGGCACATCGACGGCAATCCGATAGGCATCCAACCGGTTAACCCTGGCCATCAGATCGGCCAGTGATTCGGCCAGCGGACCTCGCTGGCCCGATCCCAGCACCGCATCAACAACCACAGCCGGCGTACCGTCTGGCACCGCTGTGAGTTCCTGGCCGACGCTGAGCCACTGCTGGCGCGCGCGGTCAGCATCCGACCCGGGTCGGGATGGCCCGAGCGGAGCAACCAGACAGACGTCAAACCCGGCCTGGTGCAAATGCCAGGCGGCAACGTAGCCGTCGCCCCCGTTATTGCCTTTGCCAGCCAGTACCCAGATCGGGCCATGGGGTTTCAGAGCCTTCACACGCTCTGCGATAGCCCCACCTGCCGCCGCCATCAGGGGCCAGGTGCCACCGTCTCCGGCTTGTTGCGATACCCAGCCTTGTTCAACCTCGGCAATATCGGCTACAACTAGTACAGGTTTCATAATAGTCAATACACTTTTCCCTCAAATCCCAGTGCAATGAGTCGAAATTCGGAGAGAAACTCAATTACAGGTAACCAGTTCTTCGTGCTGTACAAACAATCGGGTATTCCTACTTGTGGCACGCTGTATATCCATCCATAGAGGCTCGCAGCCCGCATCCATGCGGTCTGACGGTCAACTGTAAGCACATCCAATTGACTTTGGAATTCTACTGGTCAAGTCACCATGCATTTCTGACTCATGATACTTAATACTAGACCAGTTAAAACCGATCGGACGATCAGTGTTTCAGAGACCAAAAAGCCCCCATTAAGGAGGCTTTGGAACCAAAAGAAATTTAGAGGTGCTAATATGAAACCGATAATTTAGAAATGCAAAGCAGCTCCGGCAAAGAACCCTGAGTAATTCACCTCAGTCGCAAATTCGGAAGTATCTGCTCCGAGGGTGGAGTCTCCAATCGTCAGCCCATAGTTGCGGTAACCTGCTTCTATACCAAGTTTAACCAAGAGATTCGTTGGTAGCGGAGCAAACCAAGTTCCTTTGATCTGCCAATCTGTAAGGTTAGTATCACCTAAAGGTAGCGTTTTAATTTCACCACCTAACGTTACGTCGGCCATTGGAAGCGTAAAAGAGCCAGAAAGATAAGCCATCGGAACAATAATAGGTGTGCCACTAACCTCGAATGGTGCTGACACTGATTGCTGTTGCCCGTTAACTATTCCGTCAAGTTCAAACCCACCCTGCAATGACCGAAAGTTCAGACCGAAATCAAAAGACGCCATCGGCAATGGAATGCCATAAGTCAATGACAGGTCGAGATAGCTCATGTCCAATTCTGATTCAAATTCACCGGTAACGTTATAAGATTCGCCATAAATTTCTTGGGTAAAAGCGCCGCTATTCGTGCCACTACTCACCAAATTTTCATACTTAACGCTAACATCTGGAAAGATAGGAACTGACACTTTAGCCCAGGCATATAGCCCATTCTCGGCCTCTTGGTTCAAACCAACTTCATTTGCTGAAATATTATCACTGGTTAAATCAACGTCTCCTTCCATCAAGGTACCGTTATTCAGTGAATTGAAGTTGTAGCCAACAGCTCCATCAATATCAATCAGCACCTTGGCTGAAGCCAGGGGCGCAAACATAACGGTTGCCGCAGCGGCGGTGGCCATCCAGATTTTCATAGTGATTCCTCTTGTGATCATTTTACAGACAGAGTCTGTACCAAAAACAGATTAAACCCCGAATTCTACTTTCTATGTTTGCAGCAATATAGAGTGCCAGGTGTCGGATGTGCCTGTCCGGGGTAGTCCGCAACAGGGATGTTGCGGTCTAGGCCCCATGGACGGGTTTACGCCGACCCCGGACAGGCACATCCGGTACCTGGCACGGACTTCTGGCAACACATACAACTTCAACTCCGAAGCTTGAGTGTAGCTCAGGATTGAAATTCAATGCCGATACGGTGCCCGACCTCTTCGTAGCTTTCAATAACATTACCCAGATTCTGGCGAAACCGGTCTTTATCCATTTTTTCGCCGGTACGGGCATCCCACAGGCGACAGCCATCCGGTGAGAACTCATCACCCAGTACAATGTCGCCCTGAAAACGGCCAAATTCAAGTTTGTAGTCGACCAAAACCAATCCGCCATCGGCAAACAGCTTGGTTAACACCTTGTTGACCTGCAGCGTCAGCGCCTTCATGGCCTCAACTTCTGCTTCGGTCGCCCAGCCAAAGGTGGCAATGTGCGATTCGTTGATCATCGGGTCGTGCAGGGCATCATTTTTCAGAAAGAACTCAAACACGGCTGGTGTCAGTTCCTGGCCTTCAGTCACGCCCAGGCGACGCACCAAGCTGCCTGCGGCACGATTACGCACCACACACTCTACCGGAATCATGTCGAGGTTGCGTACCAGGCTTTCATTGATTGATAGCTGGTCGACAAAATGGGTAGCGATACCCGCCGATTGCAGTGCTTTCATAATGAACGCGTT
>DASSWT010000096.1:0-5919 GCA_035704555.1 Saccharospirillum sp.
GGCACCCAGGGAGTTACCGTCGAGGTACAGAACGTCGTCGGGGATGGCGAACTGGTCGCGCAAGGGGGCGAGGGGGTCTTGCTGGTCAAGCGATAAACAATGACTGCGGTCAATCGACATAGACAGGGCTCCTTTGGTTTGGGGATACCCTAGTGTTTTTATGCCGGTTGGGGAAGATTCAGGGGTGCAAAAGCACCGTTTCAGTGCGTTGACCAGACGTTACGGAATATAAACAGGGGGGAGCCAGTCGCTGTGATAGTACTCCCCCCAGGGCCGGCTTAAAGGCGTATACGCATCACGACTTTAACGCTGTCGTTCAGTGCATCGGCGTCGGCGTAGCCAATGGCGGCCGGGTTTGAGGCTACAGCGTCGATAACCGCGGCTGACCCGTTCAGCTCACGCGGCGGTTGCTGTCCGGTGGTGAACAAAGCCTTGGACCAGTGGCGACGGTATTTCACCGGTGTCTGGTCGATGGCGGTGTTCAGGAAGGTATCGCGCAGGTCATCGCCGGCACCGAGGTCCAGTGGTTCGGCCCGTTCACCGGTGCTGAATTCGCGGGTATTGCCGAGATACAGATTCTTCAGAAAGCTCTGGTCGATCACGGCGTTGTTGCTCGGGTGAACCACGATCACGAGATCCGCCAGGGCGGTCCCGGCCATCAGCAGTGTTGCCAGCATAAGGCCGGTGAGGGTTCTTAGTGCAAAGTGCTTCATAGGTCAGTATCCAGCCTTAAAATACAACGTCGATGGCGAAGGAGAGCAGGTCAGCATCACCGACTGCACGCAGGGAGTCCGGGTTGGTGTCTTCCCGGCGGGTGTATTCCACTTTCAGGGCGGCGGCGATGTCGAAATCCCAGCGCAGCCCGAAGGTGGCGGACTGGTATTCCCGCGGGTTCTGGTTGTAACCGGGGTCAATGGAGTTGGTTTCTTCCTGATACAGGGCGTAGGTGACATGGGGCGTGAAGGTGCCGATCCGGTAACCCAGAGAGGCGTAACCGTTGTAGCGGTTGTTGATCAAGTTGGTGTCGTTACGGGTGCTGGTGTATTCGGCAATGGTGAACAGGGTGCCGTTGTCATACTGGGCGGCGGCCGAAATGAATTCGATCGGGAAATCGAACGCCGGGTTGGCTCCGCGAGTGAGGGTGGCATTGTCCGCTTTATTGTAGGAGCCACGAAACGACAGGTTGTTGATCGCCAGATCCAGTGACCCGCCGGCCAGGGTTTTAAAATCAATCTCTGAACCGGATTCCGGATCGGTACCGCGGGTAGAACCGACGTAGGCAGAAGCCTTGGCCGAGAAATCACCAATGTAGAAATTGTAGTCAGCACTGACGCCTTCCAGTGTGGTGACAAAGATGTTGTAGGTCTCGACCGGCGGTCTTACCCATTGGTAGCCATAGCCGAGCTCCAGAAAGTTGGAGTAATAGAACAACGGCATGCGCAGCCGTCCGCCTTTCAAATCCAGGCTGTCGGTCGCTTCATAAGTCAGGTACGCCCATTCAAACTGGGTATTGAAATCTTCACCGCCGCGGCCAACCATTTGCGCGGTTGCGGTCATCGAATCGTTGACTTCAGCGATGGCCTGTAGCGCGACCAGGCTATCTGCCGCGAAGTTGAGGTTATTGTCGTAGGCGGCCAGGTTGACCGGGTCGATGACCATGGTCTGGTCGTCACCGAGTGTCATGCCGCCGGCGATCGACATAAAGCCGTTCAGTCGCATCTCATAGGCAGAGGCGCCCAGTGGCATTGCCAGGGCGCCAATCAGGGCCCAGCGGGTTGGTTTCATAGGGTTCTCCAGCAGTAATTGGGCTCAACCCCGTGTTGGGTTGAGCCAAAGATCAGTTAATGGCGAATTCGTGTTGGATGGTCAGGTCGGTATTAGGCAGATCCAGTTCCGGCGGAATGGATTCAAACGGGGAGGCCTGGGTAATGGCGTCTTCCAATGCTTTGTTCAGAACGGCATGGCGGGACCGTTCGGTAAACTCCATGCGCTCAACCTTGCCATCGGCGGTAATGCTCAAGCGCATCGCGACCAGGCCTTCCTGGCCCAGGTTTTCCGCCCAGTAGGGGTATTCGACCTGGCTTAGAATCTGTTCCTGCAGTCGTGTCTGATACGCCTGTAAACGGGCCTGGCGGTCTGCTTCAGACAATTCGTTCTGTCTTTCCAGTCGTGCCGCCTCTGCCCGTGCATTTTCCGTTTCCCGGGCCTGACGTTCGGCATTGACCTGAGCCCTGGCCTGTTCCAGCGCCTGAGCTTCGGCACTGGCCAGCGCTCTGGCGCGGGCCAGTGCCGCGGCTTCAGCCTCAGCCCGGGCACGTGCTTCGGCCAACTGACGGGCCTGTTCCCGGGCCTCGGCCAGCCGGGCTGCCTCGCGCTGACGTTGCGCCTCCTGTTCAGCCTGTGCGGCCAGATCAGCTTGCCGTTCGGCTTCTGCTGCGGCGCGCCGTTCCGCCTCGCGACGCGCGGAAACCGATTCAGCGTTGAACGAGGCCAGCAGGTCGAGGCGGTCCGGTGCAACGATCAGAGTGTCGTTCTGATTGACCCATTGGGTATGCGTCGGCTGGTCTGCAAAGGTGCCGCCGGCCAGCAAGGCTTCCTGAAACCGCTGTGACGTTGGGATCTCGCCAAGCCAGGCATTTGCCAGGGTACGAAACAGCACATCATCGTCGGATTGCAGCCAGTCGGCATCGTTCAGGGTGATGCGGGTTCCCTGGTCGGGCGCATAGTCGATTACGATGGTGTCGCCCCGGGTAAAGTCTTCGCTCGGCGTTTCAGTGAAGGCGCTGATCAGTTCGATGACGTCCGGTTTGGCCCGCAAATTGTTGTTGATCGCAATGTCCTGCTTCCACATCTGATTAAACTGGCGCGGCGACCAGGTGTCAGCGCTGACTTTAACCACCATGCGTTTGGCGCCGGTATCGGTGGCAAATTGCCCGGTCGACGTAATCGGCTGTTCAGCGTAAAAACTGGCCAGATAGATGGTTTTGCTGAGGTATTGATAGGGTGCCAGACCGTTCAACATCAGTTCGTTGGCCAGGGTATGGCTGCTGCTTGCCAGACTGAAGACGGCAGCGACCAGAATGCGATACCACATAGAATTTTCCTGTTTTACACCGGTTATCAGGCTCGTCCCGAATCTGCCGGAGGCTATTTTCAGCCGGTCAGTTCGACGCATTGTTCATCGTTATTTTTTTTCGAAGACCTGAGCGGAGTCGGATAATAAAGCAGCGGGATCGAAAGGCGACTGTTAGTGTGTTTTTTAAGCTCACACTGTCATTTATGGCAAAAATGTTAATGAAACGCCGGGTGTAGCGTCGAACCAGTCAACAATGTCGGTTGAAACCGGAATGGTTTTCAGATCGGATGCCGGGGCTTTGCTGCACTCTGTTCAGTGCGGTAACGAAAGCCCCTTCTCCTGTCAGTTACAGATTTACTGGTTCAAGGTATCGAATACATTGGCCGACAGGCTTTTGTCGGACCCGTCGCGCACCAGGCGCAGGGTGTCCCAGTGCCACCAGCTCCAGTACTGGTCGATGGCAAAGTCGACCCCCTGCCCACCGACAGTGATGTTGTTGATAACCGGCGCATAGTCGCCCGAGCTTGCGGCGCCAATCACTTCAAAATGATCGGTGCTGTCGCCCATCAGAATCGGGAAGTTGTTGTAACGCAGCCCGGTGGGCGCTTTTGATACGGCGTCCAGTTCACCATTGGTTTTAATGCTGGCGGAGCAGGATTCCAGGTTTTCCTGTAGAACGGAACCGCAGGCACTGTGCAACGGCACAACGCTGTCGTCATAGCCCAGAATGAAGGGTTTGCTGGCGCGCAAAAAGGTATCGCCGCTGCCAACGAAGCGAAGCCGGGGCACGGCGTTGTTCTGCGTCGCCAGTGATCGGGCCGCCGCCGGTTGCAGATCGCGCACCACGCCCAGTTCATTCGGGCCAACGTTGGTGCCCAGAAACCAGTTGACTACAGATGTAGCAGCGCTGGAGAAAATATTGTCGCTGTCGATGACCGAAACGGCCAGGTCTGCCAGTTCAGTGCCGCCACCGGCACCGGCCATGTCCAGAGACACCAGGAAGTTGACCCGGCTGGACGGATAACCCCATTCCCATAACCAGCCATTAAGATTGCGCAGCATCTGCCGCGCGACCAGGTCGCCTGTGGAGTGGGTCAGCAAAACGCAACCCGACTGACAGGTACCGATATCGGCCAGGGTCTTAACCTGCCGTTTGATCTGGTCGCTGATGCCCTGGCTGATGCGCTCGCTGGCGGACCAGTACAGCACTACTTCAGACCGTTGCAACCAGTATTCCTGCCAATAATCGATGGCTTCGGCCTGCAAGCTGGCGTCCGTTGGTTGTGTGCCTAATTGCTGGTATTGAAAGCCGTGAATCAGGACGACCGGTTTGCCGTTCAGGCTTGCCTGGGCTTGCCAGCTCAGCAAGGCGATGCCAAACATAAGTAACATTCGCGCGGTGGCGCGGGTGATGGGTCGTATCATTATGAACCTACCTTATTGTTGTTGTAGTGTTACTGCGCAGGACAACGGGCTCTGCGCCTGGGCTGTTTGCCCGACACTGGTTGTTGCCGGGTCAATACGTCCCTGTAGATCCTGAACCGGAACGGAAAACATCATCCGCCGATTACAGGTTGTTGCTCAGTTCATCGAGAAATTCCTGACGCTGCTGCGCCAGGGGGTCGCTCCAGGTGCTGTCGGCATAGCCTTCCAGATCGAACGCCGGAATCTGGAATTCACCCTGAGGTGCCTGGCCCTGCAAGTCGGGGAGTCCATTGCCGCCCATTCGCGTCAGGTGAACATCGCGCAATACATAGGGGCCCGGCGCCTCCAGGTCGATCAGTGCCGGGCCCGAGGCGCGCAGCCTAAGCCCTGGTTCATTGGCCGTCAGCGGGCCTTCGGTTTCCAGATGCAACAGGGGTTCACCGTCGGCGTTGTAGAGGTTGGCTTGCACGAAGTAGTAGCCACTGCGGTCGTAATCGAGCGACAGCGGCAACACCAGAAATTCGCCGTCGATGTGTGGTTCGGCAATACCGGTCAGCGTCACCACCGGAGCCTCAAAGGTAAAGGGCGCCACCACCGACAGCCGTTGCTGCCCCACACTGGCCTGAAGCCGCCACTGCAACTCTCGGGGCCAGTCGTCAGCGTGCTCGGTGAGGTTCACATTCAGGCTATGACGAATGTTTGACCCCGCTGGCAAGGAGAGCGACTGGCGATGCAATTGGGTGCCATCGAGGCTAGTCACACTGAGTGAAAGGTCCCGGATTAAGCTGTCATCACTGGTCGTCAACGACAGGGAGAGCTGTTGTTCATCGCCGATAAAATAATGGTACCGGTCCAGTGTCAGGCGGGCATCAAAGGTAGCGCCGTTGGCAAGCGGAAAGGGAATCCTGACCTGTTGCGGCTGATTAAACTGATAGCGCAGCGCGTCCACTTCAGAGGCAATGGGCTGCGAAAAGGTCGGATACCGGTTCTGGGCCCGGTAAACGTCGGCGACCTGGGTCAGCGACTGGCGCAGATTGGCGGGCAAACTGACGGCATCGTTCAGGGCCTCAGTGTCGGCCACTGGAACGGGCGTTGCCCCAGGCGGCACCGATCGATTGGCGGCCTGTGACTGAGCTACACCGGATTGGACTCCGCTACCCGTTGTGCCGGTTGCTCTGCTGGCAACGGATTCGGGCGCATCTTTACTCGGTGTCGAATTAGCCGAAGATCCGGATGTCTCAGTGTGAGTTGGTTCCGACACCGGTTTCAGCGCCGCCAGACCACCCACAGTGGCCAGGGTGACCAGAGCCAGCCCGGCCAGTACCCATCGTTGTTTCATCTATTCGCCTTTTTTGTTTTTATTAGGCTGTTTTAGTGCGTGTTCCAAGGTAGGAGGTGCCGGGCAGGGGGTCTAGTAT
>DASSWT010000249.1:0-15156 GCA_035704555.1 Saccharospirillum sp.
TAAACCAGAAACCAGGCGAGTGCGATCGTGATGGTCGGGAACAAAATGTGAAAACTGATGTTGGCCGCGAACTGAATTCGCGACAACATCAACACATCGGCAAGTTGAGATTCCATAGATCCTCCGGAAAAACAGTTAACACTCAGTCAAGATTCGGAGTTCGGGCCGGTTAGGTGGCATTGGCCCGCATCGGTCACCTGGCATACCCCTGTGGGGTCGGCGTAAATCTGTCCATGGCGGTCCGACGTCTCGGGCCTAGGCCGCAACATCCATGTTGCGGACTACCCCACAGGGGTGCACCAGGTAACCGCCGCTTGTCATTTCAGCAAACTCCGCACTTTGAAAATTTCAGTCATTGCCGATGGCTTTCTTTTTCTTGTTCGGTCGCAACCGGTCAGTCATCTCCAGTACCTTGCCGACACCAGACCCCAATCGCATCAGCGCCTGCAGGTGTTCGGGTTTCATGTGCTGCATGTCGTCGAACCAGTGATTAAACAGTTCTAACAGGTCGTGAATTTCTTGCATCTGCTGACGAGCATGGTGTGGCATTTCGTCCTGCTCACTGGCCATTAGCTGGCTGCGCAGCATAGACAGCGTTGGGTCCACTTCCCGCTTCTTGCGTTCTTCCAGCACCTGTTGCGACAGTTCCCAGATGGTGCCGTTGGCCAAAAAGTAGTCTTTCCGGTCGCCCGGCTCACGGTGCGTACGAATCAGCCGCCAGGAGTGCAGTTCCTTCAATGCCATACTGACATTCCCGCGCGAAATGCTCAGCGAAGCGGCGATGTCATCGGCCGACAGCGGTTCATCACTGAACACCAGCAACGCCAGCATCTGCCCCACGGTTCGGTTAAAGCCCCAGCGACTGCCCATTTCGCCAAAGTGCAGAATCATGTTTTCCAGTTCAGTGGTCAGCTTCATCGCGCCCTCTATCAGAACTCCGATCCCACACCTTTGATGCAGATCATCAGATTATTGTATTTTCAGTATTTTCTGAAAGTTTAGAAAGATAGAGATGAGATGCAAGGATTATCGGAGAGTCGTGATGTAAAGATGGGGGGCTAATGGAGGAACGGTGGATGAGCATTCGGTGTTGCCACCGCCAAAGATCACCCCAGTTGGTAGCCAGACGGGCTGCCGGGTACGCTCATCGAAGGCACGCCGTAAATACATCCATGTAGGCTCGCTGTCCACATCCATGTGGCCAGACGACCTTCGATGAGCATACCCGACAGCCCTGTGCTACACCGAGGTTCCAATTCAGATTGAATCAGCTATCGAGACGGTGCCAGAACCCCAAGGTCCTGGCCGGTACTGACATTCACAGCGGGCATGGATGCCCGCGTAAGGGTCTGGGGCACAGAGATGTGCCTGCAGAGCCGGTGAATGTTAGTACCGGCCAGGGCCGAACTCGTGCCACCCAGGCCTGTCCAGCAAAAGTAGACCCAGGCACAACAAAATCCACAGCCACAAATTCAAGCCGCGCCGACCGGGTCCTTCTGTTGCTGTAACTCATACATGTGGCGATAGAGGCCTTCTTCGGCCATCAGCGCTTTATGGTGGCCCTGTTGCTGGATGTGGCCCTGGTGGAGCACCACGATCTGGTCGGCTTCCATTACTGTGCTCAGGCGGTGAGCGATGGCGATGATGGTGATGTGGCCGCGCAAGGCCATCAGCGATTGCTGGATCAGGGCCTCGGTGTGGCTGTCTATGTTGGCGGTGGCTTCGTCGAGAATCAGAATATCCGGCTTGCGCGCCAAGGTGCGCGCCAGGCTGAGTAGTTGGCGCTGGCCATTGCTGAGGTTGCCGCCGCGTTCGGTCAGTACCGTCTGGTAACCCTTGGGCATGCGCATGATGGCATCGTGCAATTGGGCCTGGCGAGCGGCTTGCTCTACCTCCGCGTCGGTGAGATCCCATTCGAGGCGAATGTTGTCGGCAATGGTGCCCATGAAAATAAAGGGGTCTTGCTGCACCAGGCCCATGCGCCGGCTGCGTTCGGCCGGGTCGATTCGGTCGAGCGGGATTTCGCCCACACGCACCGTGCCGAGCTCGACCGGGTAGAAGCCCATCAGCAATGACATCAGGGTGCTCTTGCCCGAGCCGGTGTGACCGACAATGCCGACGAATTGACCGGGTTCGATGGTGAGGTTTACGTCAGTCAGCACGGTGGTACGGCCATCGTAACTGAAGGCTTCGATTTCGAATTTCACCGAGGCATCGCGCGGGCTTTCCGGATGGGTTGGGACCGGCACGGTGGGTTCATCGAGCAGTTTGAACACCCGGTCGGCCGAGACCAGCGCCTGCTGGAACATGTTCAGCCGCGAGATCATGTCGATGACCGGCTCGGTCAGGTTGCCGAGGTAATTCAGAAAAGCGTAGATAACGCCTACTTGAATTGCCCCGGTGGGGCTCAGAAAATCCCAGCCAAAGGCGAACAGCAGTGCCGCCAGTAAGCCCATGTACACCAGATCGACCAGAGCACGCAGCATCAGGCCGTCGATCATGACATTGCGAATTTTGGCTTTGTAGTGGTCGGTGCTGGTTGTTTCAAAGGCGCGGCTGAAACGGCTCTGCTGATTCATCAGCTGAATCACCGACATGCCCTGAATGCCTTCGTTCATGCGGGCGTTAATGTCGCTGAGCAGCGTGCGCACCTGCTGGAAGACCGGTGTCGATAGCTTTTGATAGACCAGCATAATGGTGATGACCGCTGGCACCAGCACCACACAAATCAGCATCAGTTTCAGGTCGAGAAACGCCATCGCGATTAAAATACCGGTCATGCGGATGCTGTTCTGAATCACCACCGAAATGACGTTGACGTACAGGTCCTTGATCGCTTCGGTATCGTTGGTGATGCGGCTGATCAAGCTGCCGGTCGGGGTGTGGTCAAAGAACGACAGCGGCAGGCGCATGACCTTGGCGAACACCTGCTCGCGGATGGTTTGCACCACGTTCAGCGCAATGCGGTTGAAACGGATCGCCTGTTGAAAGAAACACACCGCTGAAATCAGTTGCGCGGTCAGATATGCCAGCACCAGACCCACCAGCGGGGTAACCGCCCAGTAACCCGGTGTCAGGAAGCTGTCGATAAACACCTTGATCAGGTAAGGGCCGAGTACGTTGCCGGCGGTCGCCAGTGTTAGTAGCAGTACGGCTTGAATCAGCATCGGGCGATAGGCCAGGCCGTAACGCAGCAGGCGGGAGAAGGTACCTTTCATTGGCCGGCCTCCACGACTTGCTCCAGTTGCTGGTAGGCGTAGGTGCGCTGATACCAGCCGCCCAATGCCAGCAGTTCCTGGTGAGTGCCACGTTCGATGCAATGCCCCTGGTCCAGTACCAGAATCTGGTCAGCCTCTTCGATAGCGGTTAACCGGTGGCAACTGATCAGGGTGGTGCGGCCGGCCCGGGCGGCTTTCAAATGCGCCAGTATGCCCTGTTCGGTTCGCACATCCACCGCCGACAGCGCATCGTCTAGCACCAGCACCGGGGCATCGGTTAACAGGGCACGTGCGATAGCAACCCGCTGTTTCTGACCACCGGACAGCGTTACACCGCGCTCGCCCACCAGCGTTTCATAGCCGTCGGTAAAGCGCAGAATATCATCGTGAATCTGAGCGATACGTGCGGCCGCTTCAATGGCTTCGCGGCTCGCATCCGGTTGGCCGAGCGCAATGTTTTCGGCAACAGTGGCGGTGAACAGAAAGGGCGTTTGTGGCACCACCGATAAATGGCGGCGCAAACTGTCGAGCGTAAACTCCGGGACCAGCCGATCGCCCAGGCGAACCTCCGCTGCGTCACCTTCCTGCAAGCGGGCCAGTAAATCCAGCAAGGTGGTCTTGCCGGCACCGGTGGGGCCGACGATGCCAACCAGCTCTCCGGCACCTACTGACAGCTCAACATCGTGCAACACAGCAGGCAGTTCGGGGGCGTGTTGAAACGAGCGGATGTTCATCTGAATCGAGGCTTCGGCATCGCCGGTAAAGATGCCGCTGTCTTTAATCGTCGGTTCGGTGTGCATCAATTCGTCGATGCGTTCGTAGGCGGCCTGGCCACGCTCGACCAGGTTCAGCATCCAGCCGACGGCGAACATCGGCCAGATCATAAAACCCAGGTACAGCGTAAAACTGGTGAGCTGCCCCAGGGTTAACTGGTCGTTCACAATAAACCAGGCGCCACCCGCCACGCTCAAAAAGAACGACATGCCCACGGCCAGTGAAATGGCCGGATCGTATTTGCTGTCGGTGCGCGCCACTGCCAGGTTGGCTGCATTGGCTTCGCGGGCAATGGTGTTGAACTGATCATCCTCGACGCCTTCACGGCCGAATGCACGAATCAGCCGGATGCCGGAAATACTCTCCTGCGCCTTGTCGTTCAAGTCACTGAAGCGCGCTTGCGCCAGGCGAAACGAGGCGTGTAATTCCTGCCCGAAACGCCACATAAAAAAGCCGACAATCGGCCAGGGGACCAGCGCAATGAGCGTTAGTTGCCAGCTGATTTGAGTGGTCATCACCGTTAATACCAATATGCCGGTTAACGCACCGTCGAACAGGGCCAGTACGGCTTCGCCTGCGGTCATTTCCACCGCCTGAATATCATTGGTGGCGCGGGCCATTAAATCGCCGGTATTGTGCTTTTGAAAAAACGTGGAGGACTGGCGTGTCAGATGCCGGTATATATCGCGACGCAACCGGTTCGACAACGCATAACTGGCGCCAAACAGAGACACCCGCCAGACCACCCGCATCACGTAACTTACTACGGCGACCGCGATCACAATACCCACATTGAACCAGAGCTGATGCAGCGTAAGTGTGCCCTGAGCAATGCCGTCGACGATGCGGCCGGTGATCCAGGGTGGCACCAGTACCGCGAAACCGACAATCACCAGTGCGCTGACGGCTATCAGGTAGCGGCGCCATTCGACCTTAAAAAACCAGCGTAATTTCCAGAATACCGACACAGTAACCTCAGGATAGGTCAGTGGATGCAAGGGAGATTCTCAAGCGAGCCAGAATAGGCAAAAGCCATCGCCAGCGCTACTGTCATGCGTTTTTTAACGCGATCGCAATGTTCTGATTCTGTGACGCACTCAGTGTGAAACTGTGCACTCCGTCGCAGCCCGGGTGATTCATACCCCGTTACTATTCAACGGATCTTGGGTTTTTCATTAAGACCCAAAGATCGTTGTCAGGGAGTAGGTTCATTCATTGTTAAACGGAGTGCTTATGAAACATCCAATAGTAACAACCTTACTTGCCCTTATGTTCGCTTTGGGTCTCGCCGCCTGCGATGAGCCAAGCGAGGGTGAACAGGCGGCCGATGCCGTTGAAGATGCGGCAGAGGAAGCAGGCGATGCGCTAGAAGAAGGCGGTGATGCTATGGGAGAAGCCATTGAAGAAACAGAAGACGAAATGAATAACTAAGATGTTAATACAACGAAAAAGCGGCCCGGAGGCCGCTTTTTTTTGGTAGTAAACCGGGTAGCCGCCGATCAGTCACCCTGTCGCTAGTAATCGTTCTTCCAGTTCAACTCAACACCACCGGAACCAAACTGACCCCGGGTATATAACTCGGCGTTGATTCGCGGTGTCAGCTGAAACTGCAAGCTGCCCTCCAGCCCCCGTTCGGCGCCAACTCCGGACTCCACTTCAAGGTAAATACGATCACTGAGGTATTTACCGGCCTGGATGTTCACGCCGGACTCGCCTTCCTCGTTGGTGGCGCTGTCGAGCGTCAGAGCATCCAGCCCGAGCAGGTCGCGGGTGGTGCCAAATACGTCCAGGCCACTGCCGGGATTGCGCAAACTGTTCAGTGCCGTCGCCAGTTGCACCGCTTGCAGTGCTGACATTTCGGCGATGCTGCGGCCAAACAGCAAACGCGCCAGTAACTCGTCATTGGACAGTGCCGGTGTCGAGGTCAGGCTCAGGTCCAACTGACTCTGGGTTCCCTGAATATTCAGGTTGACGGTAATGTCCGGCCCGTCATAAACCGCGACAATATCGAGCAACAACTGGCTGCCCTGCACCTGAATATTGCCCCGTTCAATGGTGAAGTTCTTCCCGAAGGCTGTGTAGGTTCCGCGAATCACCTGAAAACGACCGCCAATTTGCGGGTTACTCAGTTCATCGGTGATATCCAGTTCACCGGATAACTCTGCCGCCAGCCCCTGGCCGTATATCTGGGCGCGTCTTTCAGCACGCAGCCGAACCTGCCACTGGCCAGCCGGTGCGAAGGCACTGGCCTGCTTACTCTCGGCACCAGCCTCGTCCTCTTCGGTGGCACGCACCACGTTGAGTGTGGGGGCACCACTTTGCAACAGTGAATCAAGTTGAATGATCAGCGGCGACACATCAAGCACTCCCTTGACGAGCAACGACCGCCACGGGCCGATGACCGTGATGGTACCGTCTATGGTGGCATCCACATCTGCGCGGCGTATCAGACGCGCTTCATCAGCGGTGAACGCGAGATCCAGCTCTGGAGTCCACCAGACTTCACGACCCTCCGGCCAGATAACATCGCCGCTGAGGCTAACGTCGCCGCCGTTGGTATCGCTGGCATTCATACTGACTTGCAGGGTTCGGTTGTTGGCAGTCAGTTCGGCACTCATGTCAGCCAGAACCGCGCCACTCATGGCGTTTTCATAACGTCCCTCGGTCAGGTTGAGGCGTCCTTCCCACTCCGGACGTTTCAGCGTACCCGTCATGGATAACTGCCCGTTGATGTTGCCACTAAAATTCTGATCCGGGCGGTTGCGCAACAGCGGCTTTAACACGGTGGCATCCACGGCCAACTCGGCGTTCGCCGAAAAAGGTCGTTCGGATAATGGTTCACTCCAGCCAGCCAGGGCGGTCTGAACCGTTGTCAGCGTCAACTGCAATCGCTCTGTTTGTGCTTCCTTCAAGGTAGCCTGAACACGGTGCTCATTGTTAGCGGTGCTGACTCCCAGGTCCAGGATCAGAGGCCACCGGCTCGATTCCCAGGCCATATCAGCGGCGACCACAGGCTCATCCGGTGTACCGGACACCTGAACGGTGCCCTCTACACTGCCTGCCCAATTGCTGTCATTGCCAAGCCAGCGTTGCGTCTCGGGGATCGTCAGTTCTGCCTGCAAGTCCACTGAGCGGCGCGTTCCCTGTCCACTGAGGTGAATTTCACCGCCAGGACCAAAGTCAGCACGGGCCTCGGTAATTTGCCAGTCGTCCAACTGGCCAGAACCGACCAGAGCCATGGTCCAGCGGTCGGTGCCGCTGCTGTTTAACACGATGCCGGTCCACTCGCCCCCGGCATTTAATTCAATATCGACCACAGGATCGGTCAGTACCCCTGCGATACTGGCTTGCCCGCTAATTTCACCGTTCAGGTTTTCATGAACCGGCACGCCGAGCGCTCGCAACCGTTGCAACGACACTCTGGACAATTGCGCATCGCCAGTGATCTGCTCACCCTGGTTTTCCAGGTCCAGTTGCAACTGCGCCTCGCCCCAGATCACCTGCGCTTCATGCATCAGGCGGTCATTCAGCGAGCCGCTGCCCTGCCAGTCGAGTTCATAGTCGTCTCCCAGATACTGACCGCTGGACTGAATCTGACCTTCCACCGCCAGGTCTGGCCAGCTGCCTTCCACGCTGACCTGAGCCGAGGTTTGACCGCTCAAAGTATCCAGTTCCAGATCATCGGCGTCTGGCAACCAGGGCTTGATCTGGGCCCAGCTCAGTCGGGTCAGCTCAGTGTCGAGATCGAAGTTCAGCGGCTGCAGCTCAACCACACCGGAGGCTGTTAACCGGCTGTCGTCCGATTGCAACGCAAGCGATTCCAACGTCAGTTGCCGGGGCGTCAGTTCGGCTAGGGAGGCGGTCAGGGTCAGGGGTGTGGATTCGAACTCGCCCTCGAAATTCAGATCGGCCGTAACGCGCGGTGCGGTCAGATCCCCTTCAATTCTGCCCTGCGCCCGGGCGCGCCCGCTCAGTGAGCCAAGCGGTTCAGGCAGGGTCAGCGGCAATCGGCGAACGTCGCTCACGGTCAGATCAGTGACCTGATACTCTCCGTCGATCCGGCGCGCAAAGGGCTGCACCTCGCCGCTGAAGGTGAGCGCCAGTTCCGACCAGTTCAGACGAGCCTGACTGACCTGCCAGCGTTCACGATTCTCTGCCGTTACCTGCGCCTCAAGCCTGAGCGGCTGATCCAGCCAGCGACCGTCAAACACCAGACTGGCATCAACCGCCGGCTCCAGCCAGGGACCGGTAACCTGAACATCACCCGTGGTGTTACCGCTCAGGTCCGCCAGCAGGTTTGGCAGAGCCGGCAAGAAGGGGCGTATCGTGGCCAGGCGCAAGGCGTTCAGGCGCGCGTCCAGATCCAGTGTCTGGGCTTGCCAGTTGATGGTACCGGACAGTTCGGTTTCAGTGTCTGCCAACTGCACCTGGCTCTGGCCCAGTTGCACCTGGGTCAGGTCAAAGCGGCCAACCTTCAGGGAAGCGTTCAGCGGCTGGTTTTGCCATTGGCCGTCGATGGCCAGGCTGCCGGTGGCCACCGGGTCGGTGGCGGTGCCACTCCACTGCAACTGACCGCTGACTCCCCAGTTCTGCTGTACCGGCAAGTCAACTCCGGCAATAGCGAGCCAGCTGGAGCGGACATCGAACAGTTCAGTCGTCGCCTCGAGCTGCAGGGTAGCCAGTTGCAACTGACCTGAGGCTTCAATATCACCCGCTTCGGTTGCCAGCATCGTGTTGCTCAGCGTCAGTTGCTCGCGGGTGGCGGTCAGGTCGGTCGACAGATCGAAGGGAGCCTCCTGGTAGGCACCACTCGTCTCGATTTGCCCACTGAACTCCGGGCTGTCGAAGGTGCCGGTCAGGCTGCCCTCGCCGGTAGTAGTCAGCGCCAGAGCTTCTGGCCAGGCGGCAATCCAGGGCTGCCAGCGGCTCTGATCCAGGTTCTGCCAGCTCAGGCTCAGATCGAGCTCCCGGGTATCCCATTGTACCCGGCCCCGGGTTTCTACATGGGCCTCGCCCCAGTTCAATTGCGCCGATTCGAGCTCGACACCGCTGGCCGTGGCCAGGCTTTGGGCACTAATACTCAGGGGGTCACCGCGCAGGGTGCCATCCAGCTGCACCGTTCCGTCATACTGGGGCTGTTGCCAGCCTCCGCTGAGGCGACCGTTGACCGAGACGGCTCCCGAGACATCGGAGACCGGTATTACATCGTTCAGCAGTGCCAGGGGCAGGGCATCCGCATCGATGCTGAGGTCAGCCTGGCGGGGCCCGACATAGCCGTTGAAGCGTGCGTTCTGGCCATCGATGGTTGCTGTGAGCGGCGAGAGATAAACGCGCGTTTCCGCTGGGCTGTAGCTTACCTGCCCGCCCAGGGTCACCCGGTGTTCGCGCCAGGGCAACGCCAGCGTTCCGATATCGGCGCGCCATTGTGACGCCACCCGGCTCAACCGCAGGTCCCATTCGCCCACCAGAGGTTCGTTCAGTGGCCAGTTCACCCAGCGTGCCCAGGAGCCCTCGGCGGCGGCGTTCAGTTCGCCCCGGAGACTGAGCGAATCAACCGCATCGACCGTCACCGAGGCGGATACAGACTGGTTTTCACCCCCGGTCAGCAACAGCGACAGGCGCGCTGGCCAGCTGCCCCAATTGATTTCGGCATCGGCTTCCACCCGCGCCTGCAAGACGGGCCGGTCCGGCAGGTTCAGTTCAAACCGCGCCACCGACAACTGCGCCAGCTGAATCGGCGGTATACGGTTCCAGACCGCCTGCAACTGCCCCAGCGGATCGGTTGATGTTCCGGGTTCCGGCGCTGGTTCGGTTTCGGAACCCGGTGGTACATGCACAAACACCCGGTCAGCCGTTAGCGAATCGATCCAGACTCTGCGTTGCCAGATGTAGCGTGGTTGCCATTCCAATACACCGGCGTCAACGCCGACACTCAACCCTCCATCGCCAGCCTGGTAGGTGAGCTGATCGAAACTCAACTCGCTCAGCGTTGCCCAGCGCGGGTTGTCAATGGTCAGGGTTTGGCCAGTAAAAACCGGTAACCAGCGTTCAGCTTGGGCCAGCAAAGTCAGGCGCCCGGTTTCAGTTCCGAGCAGAAAAGCCAGGGCGACTGCCAGAATAAGAAACAGACCTGCAACCAGAGACAATGCAATTAGCCAGGCACGACGGGCTACGGTGCGTACGCGAATCGCCATTAGAAAGACTGCCCGAGGCTGATGTAAATCTGAAATGCCGGGTCGCTGTCACGCCCATTGACGGGAAAGGCAAGATCGAACCGGATCGGCGCGAAGCGGGTAAAGTAGCGAACCCCGACACCGGCCCCGTAGTACCAGTTGGATTGCTCGGTCGGGTTCCAGTTTTCACTGACGCTGACCGCGTCGCCAAAGAGGACCGCCCCCCAGTTCTCACTCAACTGGCCACGCAGCTCCAGGCTGCCTTCCCACTGGTGGGTACCGCCCCGATCTGTGCCTTCCAGGCCAATGGAACGATAGGGATAGCCGCGTACCGAGCCGCCGCCACCGCCCACCAGCCGGTCTGAGGTGGGAATGTTATCCAGGTCGGCCGAATCGTTGAACGGCCACAGTGATGTCCAGTCCAGCCGGTTGGCGAGTACCAGCTCATCGGTCAGACTGCGAAAGCTGGACCACCCCACCGAGCCGACGTAAAACGGGTCGCTCGAATTGTTCAAACTCCAGACCGGCTCAAGGCCGAAACTGTAGCGCAAGCCTTTCTGCGGATTAAAATCGTTAGGGGCTGAATCGAACTCATAGGACAGCGGCACCCGGATCAGGCTGTAGGTGCTCCACTGCTCACCGACCCGCTCATCGCTGCGCCGATAGGCGACACCGTAGCGATAGGTATCGTGACGTGAGGCACGCCGGTCGATGGTGGCTCGGCTATCACCGATGTAGAACTCATCGTCATCCGGCGTTTCATGAGTCAGAGTGTTGTTCCACACCAGCGTATTGCGGGCTTCCAGAAAGCCCGGCAACGTCAGCTGAATTTTGCCACTCTGCCGGTCCCGCTGCAGTTCGCCACCCAGTTCCAGCCACTGGGCACGGCCCATCAGGTTGCGATGTTCCCACCCGGCTCTCAGGCCGAAGCCCTGGTCGGTATCCCAGCCGATACCGGCGCTGAGCGTTCGCGGGGCGCGCTGGGTCAGTTCAAAGGTGACATCCACAGAGCCGTCTTCAGTCCGGTTCAATGACCGGCGCACGGATGCAAACAGCTGGGTTTCGTAGAGATTGATGATCGCCTGATCGATATTGGCCCGGCTGAAGCAGTTGCCCGGGCGCAGGTCTGTCTGGCGCCGCAAAAAGGCCTCATCAATGCCTTCATCGCCGGTGAAGGAGATTTCACCCTGAGTGGACGGTTTAGCCGCATTAACCTGGTAGATCACCTGACCGCCATCCTGCTCCGGCTGCAGTATGACCTCATGGCTGACATTCAGCGTAAAGTAACAGCTTTTGCTATCGATGATTGTCTGCAACTGGGACTGGTCGCTCAGAATGGCCTCGGCGACCAGGGGCTCGCCTTTACCAGACTCGGGCCAGGTGTCTGGCAACTTGACGTCAACGCCGTCTACGCGAACACCAAGCACCTGATACTGGGGGCCGGTATCAATGCGGTACTGCACCCGCTCCTGAGTCTCCCCTTCGGTTTCGCCGGCTTCCTCCACCACCCGGTGGATGATCTCGGCCTCGTAGTACCCTTTCGACTCCAGTACCTGGCGCATCTGCTCGCGCTCGCCCTGCGCCAACCGGCTGGCTCGCGGGTTCAGCCCGATAGAGCGCAATGAATCCCGATAGCCCTGCAATTGATCGCGCAGATCATTGCGCAAGCCACGGTTGCCCGGTGACACTTCAATGTCACCGCGTGCCACTAACGGCAATTCCGCCGCCTGAATTGAGCCCAGCGTGGCAATCAACAACACAATGCTCAATCCCAGAGCCTGCAGGTTGCTGTATCGATAATGGCAGTATCGATGATCGAAAATAATCTTAACTCCTGAATCAGAATGCCGTCTGCATGTCTGAGCATTGAACGACGGGAATACCTGCAGATACACTAGCCGAACAGGCTGAACACCGGCTGAAGCCACCGCCTCAGCCATTCGATATAGCTGGCCTTACGTGCCATATTCCCATAAGTAACTTCACGGCAACTATTTATAACCTTAAACTTGCACGTTGCTGACCCATAATCAGGCAGAGACAGCCCCGGGTTACAGTCCAGTGTCACCCACTTGTTGTCCGGAGGGGCTTCCCGTCGCCACGCCCCCTGGCGCCTAATCCATGCAAGGACCTTTCATGAAACGTGATAAAAAACGGGTAGAAGGCGAAGTCTGGGGTGAAGCCCGACTCGAAGACTACCTCAACTTTACAACCTATGATGGCACAGACCCGGATTTCCACTGCCTTTACCGGGCGTATACTCGCATGAACGAAGAAACATTCGAGCGTTTTGTCGACCTGTTCCGCGAACGGGGCCGCAACCTGAACGCCACCAACCTGCAGGGCGAAACCCTGGCCGACATCCTGCGTGACCACACCCAGGCACAGGCTTACCGGGATGCGCTTTTAAAGGGCTAAACGTCTGACCAGGCGCTGAACACCTCATCGAGCCGGTTCGCGCCGATCACCGTCATGCCCTCGATCGGCTTCTTCGGCGCGTTGGCTTTCGGGATAATGGCCTTGCGGAAGCCATGCTTGGCCGCTTCGGTAATGCGTTCCAGGCCATTGGGCACCGGCCGCAGTTCGCCGTTGAGCCCCAGTTCACCGAACACCACCCAGTCTTTGGGCAGGGGTTTATCGCGCAGGCTCGACACCACAGCCAGCAAGGTCGCCAGATCCGCACTGGTCTCGGTGACCCGCACACCACCAACCACGTTCAGAAACACATCCTGATCACCGGTGAACACCCCGCCGTGACGGTTCAGAATGGCCAGTATCATCGACAGCCGGTTGGTATCCAGCCCCACCGCGATGCGCCGGGGGTGGCCCATGCTGGTGCCATCGACCAGCGCCTGCAGCTCGATCAGCAGCGGCCGTGTACCTTCCCAAACCACCGTCACCACCGAGCCAGGCGACGGCTCGCTGCTCTTGTTTAGAAAGATCGAGCTCGGGTTTTTTACCTCTTTCAGCCCGACATCGAGCATGGCGAAAACACCCAGCTCGTTAACGGCGCCAAAGCGGTTCTTGATGGCGCGCAGGGTACGAAAGCGGCTGTCGCCGGAACTCTCCAGCATGACCGAGGCATCAATCATATGTTCAAGTACCTTGGGGCCAGCCAGACTGCCATCTTTGGTGACGTGACCGACCAGAATCAGCACCGTACCGGTCTGCTTGGCAAAGCGGGTGAGCCAGGCGGCCGATTCACGCACCTGTGACACACTGCCCGGGGCCGATTCGACATCCGGCGCGTGCATGACCTGAATGGAATCGATCACCAGAATCCGCGGCCGGGTTTCCTGTGCTGTTTCGGTGATCGACGCCACCGAGGTTTCGGCCAGAATCGACAAGGCATCCATCGGCAGGTTCAGGCGCTGGGCGCGCAAGGCAATCTGCTGTACCGACTCTTCACCGGAGACATACAGCACCGGTAACTGGCGCGCCAGATGACACAGGGTTTGTAACAGCAAGGTGGATTTACCCGCCCCCGGATGCCCGCCAATCAACACCGCACTGCCACTGACCAAACCGCCGCCGAGCACCCGGTCGAACTCGCCCATACCGGTCGGGATGCGCGCCTGCTCTTCCAGACTAACATCGGACAGTTTCTGGATTTGACTGCGGCTGCCACTGAAGCCGGTGCGTTTGTCATCCTGAAAATTCGGTTGCCGCGCTGCTGCACCGGTGGCTTCACGAAACTCCTTCAGCGTATTCCAGGCCTTGCATTCACCACACTGGCCCTGCCACTTGGAATAGTCGGCTCCGCATTCGGAGCATACAAATTGTGTCTTCGATTTGGCCAAGCCTTTGCCTCTTTGTTGATGGTGTGAATGATGACGCGTATGAATGATGAAGCTGTTGGGCGCTGCACGGCTGACGATGATACCCTATCTGTCGTCAACGACCACGCACAGGATAACCAGATGGAATGGGCACAACTGCTAACCACCGAACGCTACGGCCACCAGGCACTGGGCGCCGAAGAAGTGGGCCGCAGCCACTTTCACAAAGACCACGACCGCATTGTCTTCTCCAGCGCCTTTCGCAAACTGGGCGGTAAAACCCAGGTTCACCCGCTGGCCAAGAACGATCACGTCCACAACCGGCTGATTCACAGCCTGGAAGTGGGCAGCGTCGGTCGCAGCCTGGGCATTCGTGTGGGCGAGCGCATACGCAGCCAACTGCCCGACTGGATCGAACCCGATGACCTGGGCGTTATCGTTCAGAGCGCCTGCCTGGCACACGACATCGGCAACCCGCCCTTTGGTCACGCCGGCGAATACGCCATTCAGGACTGGTTCAAGCAGCCGGAAAACGCTTACTTGCTCGAACCGCTCAAGGCCACGACCCGGCGCGACCTGATGCACTTCGAAGGCAATGCCCAGGGCTTTCGCATTATCGCCCAGGTCGAATACCACCTGAACCGGGGCGGCCTGCGCTTAACCCACCCCACGCTCGGTGCCAGCATCAAATACCCCTGGACCGCCGAACACGCCACCAAAAAGGGCAAATTCAGCGTATTCGAACCGGAGCTGGCGATCATGCAAAAACTCGCCCATAGCCTCGGCCTGCAAACCCGCCAACCAAACCGCTTCCAGCGACACCCGCTCAGCTACCTGATGGAAGCGGCCGACGACATCTGCTACGCCCTGATCGACCTCGAAGACGCCGTTGAACTGCACATCATTGACTTCGAAGAAGTCAGCAAGGTATTTATGAACATTCAGGGCGGTTCCGGGCTCGACCTCGATGACGGTGACAATGGCATTTCACCCAATCGCCAACTGGCCGCGCTGCGTGGCAAAACCATCGGCATCATGGTCGACGCCGTAGTCGACACCTTCGTGCGGCATCAATCCGCCATCATGAACGGCATTTTCGACGGCGACCTGATCAGCCAGTGCCCGGACCACATCCGCAACGGCATTGCCCAGGCCAAAGCCCTGGCCCACACCAAGGTATTTCTCGACACCCAGAAAACCGAAACCGAAATC
>DASSWT010000339.1:0-9326 GCA_035704555.1 Saccharospirillum sp.
TTTTTCATGTGCTGGCGGGCCTGCTCTATCACCGGCAGCGGATTCAGCACCAGAATGGACTCGTCATTACCCGCACCGTTAATTTGCCGGGCGGTTTGAATGCCACGATTGGCTTCGGTGTCGATGTAGAAGTAACGGGAATTAAAGTCCCGCCGTTCCTGATGGCTGAGCCGGGCCCGGAACGCCCAGTGGCCAAGGTAAATATCCAGAATCATGCGTTCAGTGTGGCTGAGGTGTTCCGTTTGGCTGGCAGACAGCAGCAACGCATGCTTGTAGCGGGTTTCGATATCCCCCCGGTCCGGTGCCAGGGCCTGAAAGTCAGTCAGTCGGCGTTGGTTCGCATACTGAAACAAGCGGTGCATTTCACCCCAGAGTGCGCCGGGTTGGCTGCGGTACTGGGAGGAGAAATCGTTCAGGTGGATCGAAAGCGCCGACATCGCCCAGTACAGAAACCGGGCCCATTCCTCCTTGGAGCGGGGAGTGCAATCACGCAGCAACAGTTTGGTGGCGTAGGAAAGCTCCCGGTTGCACTCAGCCAGCAAGGTATTTGATAACCCCCGGTCAGCCATCGCTGGCGTCTGTTGCATATAGATGAGGTAGTGCTGAATCAGGTTCTCGGTCAGTTCCTGGCGCATTTCACCTTGTAGGGGAACGCGGTTCAGGTTGTGGAGATAGGACGCAATTTTTTCCAGACGCGTTCCAATATGCTCTGCGTCCATGACCTGATTAACCAGAACGTCACGGTACAGCGCCAGCGTGTCCTGACTCAGGTGCAAGGCCTGATTGGGCAGGGTAAGGTGCAAGGCTGCAAAGCTCATGAATCTGTCTCCCTAAAAGGGTGGTCTCACCGGGCTCGATCTCCCAGACTGAACATAGTCGGTGTAGCGGGCGACCGACGTTCCAAATCGGATCAGTTCTCAATATTCTGTCAGATATGTGATGTATATCACATTTAAAGCGTTGTTAGGCTAATTTTGATGATATCACCATCATCGGTCTGGAAATCAGGTCGCCGATGAAGTGGAGACAGGGCGGCGGCATTCCCGATAAACTCTGGAGCGAATGAATGATCGCTTAAATTGAATATTTGAACTTAATAACTCAAGTTTAGGAGTTCGCGCTAGATGAGCGTCGGGTGGCAGGGCTGCTTCTGTGGGGGTATCTGAGGCATGGATGCCGAAGTTAAGCTTACATGGATGTATTTACAGCGCCCCCACAGAAGTAGTCCTGCCTCCCGCCGCGGACTCATGCCGATGCAGCTGATTCGAACTCCGAAACTTGAATTAATAATAGTAGGGTGTAGTGGCATGTTGTGTATGAAAGCCTGGGTATATGGCAAGGTTCAGGGCGTGGGCTACCGGATGTATTGTCGGCGTCAGGCGCGTGAGCTGGGCATCCAGGGCTACGCCATTAATCTCGATGACGGTCGGGTGGAGGTCATGATGGTGGGTACTGAACCGCAACTGGCCGCCATGCTCGATGCGCTGCATGAAGGGCCGCGTTTTTCCCAGGTACTGGGCGTGGATGTGGAGCGGGTAGATCCGGGCGATCCGCCTCCCGAGGGGTTTATGCTGGGCTAATAATGTTTTACTAGCCGGCGTTAAACCGCCAGCGTTCATGCCAGTAACGCAAGACCCTCTCCGGGTACCAGGTTTGGCCCCGGCTGCCGTTGTAACGTGCCAGAGCACGAATCAGGCTGCCGTCCTCGATTTCAAGATAATGCGCCAGGATGGTACAGCCGTACCGAAGATTGGTATCCAGATCAAAGAGGTTGTCGTCCTCACGACCGATTTCCCGGGTCCAGAACGGCATGATCTGCATCATGCCGCGGGCGCCAGCCGATGAAATAGCGTACTGGTCAAAATTACTCTCAACCTGAATCAGCGCCAGCACCAGCCCCGGGTCCAGCCCGGCAGCCGTCGCTTCACGGTGGATTCGGCTGAGCAAGTCAATACGCTCATCGGCTGGTTTAACCCAGCGCCCCAGCGGGCCAGACATGCTGGCTAGCCAGACTTGACCCACATAGGGGTCCTCGAACGAGCCGTCTTTCGACAGAGCCGTTTCCAGGGAAGCCAGCAGTTGCGGGTCGGGGGTTTCTTCCGCTTGCACCGGTGCCAGCCACAACAGGCACACAAGGGTGAACAGCATCGGTCGTATCACGGCAAATCCTGACTCGGGGGTGAGTAAACACTGGCGGAGTTTAGCCGAAAACCACCGGGTATTGCCAAGATCAGTGGCCAGGTTACCGGGTAATAACTCAAGTTTCGGAGTTCGCTAGCAAAGGATTAGCACCGGACGCCAGGTAGGGCTATCGAGGGTGGTCCGCAGCAAGGACTAAAACGCCAGGAGCGTTTTAGCATGAGCGCAGCGAGCCCGAAGGGTGAATCCCAGGGATGGGATTCATATCCTGCGGTCCAGGCCCCATGGATGGGTTAAGTGGGCGGCATTCCGCCCGACCCTCGATAGCCCTACCTGGTGGCCGGTGCGGGCGACTGGCAACAAAGCCAACCGCGAATTCCGAAACTTGACCTGGGTAATATAAGGTGGGCTGTTGGTCCCGGAGTGTTTGTCGCTTAATTCAGCGCGTGCCCGTGGTAGTCTATCTCCCGTTCAATCGGTATAATGCCGCCCTTTTCGAATTTGAACCGCCAGATCAGGAAATCTTATGCGAAGCCAATATTGTGGGGAGCTGGACAGCGCCTCAATCGACAAAACCGTTACCATCAGCGGCTGGGTGCACCGTCGTCGCGATCACGGCGGCGTGATTTTTCTGGATGTGCGTGATCGCGCGGGCATCCTGCAAGTCGTATTCGATCCTGACCTCGAAGACAGTTTCAATACTGCCGACCGCGTGCGCAGTGAATACGTCATTGAAGTAACCGGCCTGGTTCGGGCGCGTCCCGAGGGCACCATCAACAAGAACATGGCCACCGGCGAGATCGAACTGCTCGGCCGTGAGATCACCGTGCTGAACGTCGCCAAGACACCGCCGTTCCCGCTCGACGAATATTCCGACGTCGGTGAAGACGTTCGCCTGCGCTACCGTTTTATGGACCTACGCCGGCCCGAGATGCAGCAAAAGCTGATTCTGCGCAGCAAAATCACCTCCAGCATTCGCCGGCATCTGGAAGACCAGGGCTTTCTGGACATCGAAACACCGATTCTTACGCGCGCCACCCCAGAGGGTGCACGCGATTATCTGGTACCCAGCCGGACGCATCCGGGTGAATTCTTTGCACTGCCGCAATCGCCACAGCTGTTCAAACAACTGCTGATGATCTCCGGCTTTGACCGCTACTATCAAATCGCCAAATGCTTCCGGGATGAAGACCTACGGGCCGACCGCCAGCCCGAATTCACCCAGATCGATATGGAACTGGCCTTTGCCGATGAGCAAACCATCATGTCGATTACCGAAGGCATGATCCGGGGCTTGTTCAACGACGTGCTCGATGTCGACCTCGGCGATTTCCCGCGTATGCCCTACGCCGAAGCGATGGAGCGGTACGGTAGCGACAAACCGGACCTGCGTATCCCGCTGGAGCTGGTGACCGTCAGTGATCTGATGAGCGAGGTTGATTTCAAGGTGTTCTCAGGCCCGGCCAACGACCCCACCGGTCGTGTTGCGGCGCTGAAAGTCACCGGTGGCGCTGAGCTGACGCGCAAGCAGATCGACGACTACACCAAGTTTGTGAGCATTTACGGCGCCCGGGGCCTGGCCTGGATCAAGGTTAATGACGTGACTCAGCTGCCCGACGGGTTGCAGTCGCCGATCGTCAAATTCATTCCCGAGCCGATTCTGAAAGAACTGATGACCCGCCTCGATGCGAAAAACGGCGACATCATCTTCTTCGGTGCCGACAAAGCAGGTGTGGTGAATGATGCACTGGGCGCACTGCGCTGCAAACTAGGCGAAGACCTGAACCTCTTCACCGCCGACTGGGCACCGCTGTGGGTCGTTGACTTCCCGATGTTCGAAGTGACCGGTGAAGGCCGTCTGGCGGCTCTGCACCATCCGTTCACGTCGCCTTCCTGCTCGGCAGAAGAACTGAAAGCCAGCCCGGCAGATGCTTTGTCGCGGGCCTATGACATGGTTCTGAACGGCACTGAACTCGGTGGTGGTTCGATTCGTATTCACGACGAAGCCATGCAGCATGTGGTATTTGATGTGCTCGGCATCAGCCCGGAAGAACAGGAAGAGAAGTTCGGCTTCCTGCTCTCAGCCTTGCGCTTCGGTGCACCGCCGCACGGTGGTCTGGCATTCGGACTGGACCGCCTGGTGATGCTGATGACCGGCGCCGAATCCATTCGCGAAGTCATCGCTTTCCCGAAAACCCAGACCGCCGCTTGCCTGCTGACCCGGGCGCCGGGCGAAGTCAGCAACGAACAGCTTAAAGAACTGAATATTCGCGTGCGCAAGCCGGTCGCCGAGTCCTGAGGGGCTGGGCACCGGTGGCTGAAATAACGAGGTAACTTATGGCAGGTCATAGTAAATGGGCCAACATTAAGCACCGCAAAGCGGCCCAGGATGCCAAACGTGGCAAGATTTTTACCAAGCTGATTCGTGAGCTCGTGGTTGCGGCCCGCAACGGCGGCCCGGCGCCGGAAGACAACCCGGCGCTGCGCAGCGTGATGGACAAGGCGCTGACCGCGAACATGAAGCGCGACACCATAGACAAGGCCATCGCCCGTGGCGTGGGTGCCGGCGAGGGTGAAGACTACGAGCCCATGACCTATGAAGGATACGGCGCCGGTGGTGTGGCGATCTATGTTAAATGCCTGTCCGACAACCGTAATCGTACCGTCTCTGAGGTTCGCCACGCCTTTACCAAGTGTGGGGGGAATCTCGGCACCGATGGTTCCGTGGCCTACCTGTTCAGTAATGCCGGCCAGTTGTTTATCGAGAAAGGCAGTGAAGAGGCCGTGCTCGAAGCGTCGCTGGAAGCAGGGGCCGAGGATGTCATCAATCACGATGATGGCAGCTTTGAAGTGCGCACCAGCGCCGAAGATTTTCTGACCGTGAAAGAAGCCCTGATCGAAGCCGGTTATGAGGTGGAAGGGGAGGTCACCATGATCCCCAGCACGGAAACCGAACTGGACCCGGACACCGCCGAGAAAGTACAGCGCCTGATTGACATGCTGGAAGACCTGGATGATGTACAGGCTGTCTATTCCAACGCGGTATTCCCGGAAGAAGCGGAAGCTTGAACCCGCGGCGGTTTGATCCGGGTGCCGGCTTATGAGTCTGATCATCGGCATCGACCCGGGTTCGCGCAAAACCGGCTTTGGCATCATCAGCCAGGTCGGTTCCCGTCAGGAGTACGTGACCTCAGGCGTGATTCGCCTGGAGTCCTTCCCCACCTTTCCCGAGCGCCTGGACAGCCTTTATACCTGCCTGATGGAAGTGATCAACCAATGGTCGCCACAGGAAGCGGCGATTGAGCAGGTGTTTATGGGGCGTAGCGCCGATTCCGCACTGAAACTGGGGCAGGCCCGGGGCGTTGCCATGCTGGCTGCGACCCAGTCAAAATTGCCGGTCAGCGAGTATGCGGCGCGCAAAATCAAGCAAGCGGTCGTTGGCAAAGGCGGTGCCGACAAGGTGCAGGTTCAGCATATGGTTCAGTTTCTGCTCAAATTGCCGGGGCTACCGCAGGAAGATGCCGCCGATGCTCTGGCCGTGGCCCTGTGTCACGCCAACACCCAGGCCGGTTTGATCCGAGTTGCCGGCAGTCGCCATTCGCGACGGGGGCGTTGGCTGGAATGAATGTGCTCTACGCCATCGAGCTCTTTGGTGTCGCGGTGTTTGCCATGGCCGGCGCCCTGGAAGCAGCGCGCAACCGGCTCGATCTGTTCGGGGTGCTGGTGCTTGCGTTCGTATCGGCCCTGGGCGGAGGCACCCTGCGTGATTTACTGCTGAATGTGTCGCCACTGGCCTGGATCGGCGACGTTACCCTGGCTTACACCGCCTTTGGCGGCGGCCTGCTGATGTTTTTTCTGGCCCGTTATTTCGCGGTCCCGTTCAAGGTGTTGCTCTATGCCGATGCCATCGGGCTGGCGGCGTTTACCGTGTCCGGCACCCAGGCGGCGCTGGCGCTGGAGTTACCGGGGTTGATTGTGGTGATGATGGGCATGGCATCCGGCATTTTTGGCGGCATTCTGCGTGACATCATGGCCAACGAAGTACCGCTGATCTTCCGGCGCGACATCTACGCCACCGCCAGTTTCTGTGGCGCGGTACTGGTCTGGCTGGGCCATCAGATATGGCCCGGCTCACCCTGGATCTGGGTGGCCGGGTTTGCGTTAGTGCTAGCAGTGCGAGCCGCCGCCATTCACTGGCGATTGTCGTTACCGGGCTTTCTCAGTACCGTAGCCTATCGAAAAGACAACCACCCGAGGGATTTATGATAGGGCGATTGCAAGGTACCTTGCTTGAAAACCGCGCACCGGACTTGCTGATCGATGTGCACGGCGTTGGTTATGATGTTCAGGCGCCACTGTCGACGGCTTTCAAGTTGCCACCGGTGGGCCAGACGGTGGTGTTGCATACGCACCTGGCAGTGCGTGAAGACGCCCATCTGTTGTTTGGGTTTGGCAGCCAGCAGGAGCGCAGCCTGTTTCGCGCCCTGATTAAAACCAGTGGCGTCGGCCCCAAGCTGGGGCTGGCCATACTGAGTGGTATGGAGCCGGACCGCTTCGTGCAATGCATTCATGATGAAGACCCGAGTACCCTGGTGAAAATTCCAGGCGTCGGCAAAAAGACCGCCGACCGGCTGATCATCGAAATGCGCGATCGCATCAAGGATCTGGGCGGGGCCGAACGCCTGCTGGCCATGCCGGTTATGGGCCAGGCCGAAACAGGCGAACCGAAACCCGAAGAAGATGCTGAAAGTGCCCTGGTGGCCCTGGGCTACAAGCCGGTGCAGGCGGCTAAAGCGATTGCCCGGGTGACCGAACCGGGAATGGATTCGCAAAGCCTGATTCGCGCCGCTCTGAAACACATGATGTAACGGGCCCTGGCCCGAACCGGACACCCGACCATGATTGAAACCGATCGATTTATAGCGCCAGAACCCCAGAGCCCGCGTGAAGAGCAATACGACCGTGCCATTCGCCCGACCAGCCTGGCCGAGTACATTGGCCAGGCGGTGGTTCGCGAGAAGATGGACATCTTCATCAGCGCGGCGCGCATGCGCAAGGAACCGCTCGACCACACCCTGGTTTTCGGACCACCGGGGCTGGGTAAAACCACTCTGGCCAACATTATTGCCCATGAAATGGGGGTCAGCATTAAAACCACTTCGGGTCCGGTGCTGGAAAAGGCCGGTGATCTGGTGGCCATGCTCACCAATCTCGAGTCTGGCGATATCCTGTTTATCGACGAAATTCACCGCCTGGCGCCGCACATTGAAGAGGTGCTGTATCCGGCGATGGAAGATTACCAGCTGGACATCATGATCGGTGAGGGCCCCGCGGCACGCAGCATCAAGCTCGACCTTCCGCCGTTTACCCTGGTCGGCGCGACGACACGGGCCGGGTTGCTGACATCGCCGCTGCGTGACCGCTTTGGCATTGTTGAGCGGCTGGAATTCTACAGCGTCTCTGAACTGACCCAGATCATTGAGCGTTCGGCCGGAAAACTTGGCGTCGACGTCACCGCAGACGGTGCGACTGAGATTGCCCGTCGCTCACGCGGCACGCCCCGCATCGCCAATCGGTTGTTGCGCCGGGTGCGCGATTACGCCGAAGTCAAACACAGCGGTTCGGTTGATCACGAGATAGCCGATCTGGCGCTCGACATGCTCAATGTCGACAAGGCCGGGTTCGACCATCTGGATCGCAGACTGTTATTGATGCTGATCGAAAAGTTCGCCGGAGGCCCGGTGGGCGTGGAAAGCCTTGCCGCTGCCCTCAGCGAGGAGCGCGATACCATTGAAGATGTGGTGGAGCCTTACCTTATTCAGCAGGGGTACCTGATTCGAACCCCCAGAGGCCGAATGGTCACTGATTTGGCCTACCTGCATTTCGACCTGCAACGCTCTGGTTGAAGCGGGGTGCAAACCGCTCCCCGGGGCTGTGCAAAGGGTTCGAAAAGCCCCGGGGCGGTTTCGGACACTGCTAGTATTTACCCGGAAAACTCTTTAGCCTAGCGCCCATTGTAATCAAGAGGAATTGGGTGTGGGCAGTCAATTGTCAATCTGGGAATTGGTCAGCGAAGCCTCGCTGTTAGTGCAGTTGGTCATGTTGACATTGCTGGCAGCGTCCGTCGCGACCTGGATCTTCATTTTTGAGCGGCGCAAAGTGTTGCGCGCCGCCTATCGTCGTTTTGCCGGTTTTGAAGAACGGTTCTGGTCCGGCATGGATCTGGCGCAACTCTATCGTCAGGTAAATGCCAATCCGGATCCTGAAAACGGCGGCGAACATATCTTTCGCGTCGGGTTTAAGGAGTTTAACCGGCTGCGACAGCAAAACATGACCGATGCCGACGCCATTATGGCCGGCTGCCAGCGTGCCATGCGCGTGGCCTGCAGCAAGGAAATGGAAAAGCTGGATCATCATTTGCCGTTTCTGGCTACCGTCGGTTCCACCAGCCCTTACATCGGCCTCTTTGGTACCGTCTGGGGCATCATGAATTCCTTTCGCGGCCTCGCCTCTGTGCCTCAGGTTACCCTCGCAACAGTCGCTCCCGGTATATCCGAAGCCCTGATCGCCACCGCCATGGGTCTGTTTGCAGCCATTCCGGCGGTTATCGCCTATAACCGTTTCTCGGCTCAGGCTGACAAGCTGGTGGGTAACTACGAAACCTTTGCCGAAGAGTTCTCCGCCATACTGCACCGTCAGGCGCACTTGCTGGGCAACCAGCCAGCGCGGCAGAGAGAAGTGCCGGCATGATTAGCGTTCGTCGTGGCCGCAAGCCAATGTCCGACATCAACGTCGTACCCTACATCGACGTTATGCTGGTATTGCTGATCATCTTCATGGTGACCGCACCGATGATGATGCAGGGCGTTGAGGTTGATGTTCCTCAGGTGGTATCCGGGCCGTTGGAGCGGGATGATGAGCAGGAATACCTGATCGTTGCTGTTGATGATCAGGGGCAGATATTTATTGAGCGCGGCGAAGAGGAGCCCGAGGCGGTTCAGGTTGGTGCCGTCGGCGAATACGCGTTGCGGGTATTGCAGCAACAGCCGAGCCTTGAGGTATATATCCGGGGCGATAATCGCGTCCCGTACGGTACCGTCATGCAGGTGATGGCCGCCCTGCAGCAGGCGGGTATCAGCTCGGTAGGGCTGATTACCGAGGCACCGGATGAAAGCTGAGTTCGATCA
>DASSWT010000135.1:0-4863 GCA_035704555.1 Saccharospirillum sp.
GACTGGTTCCACCATTGCAGGGCGCCGTGGTGGTCGAGCAGGATAACCCCGTCGCGCAGGGCTTCGGTGGAATTCTGTACCCGGTTGATCACGTTCTGGTAGTGGCGGACCTGTTTCTTGCGCCGGCGTTGTTCGCTGTATAAATGATCAAACACCATGCCCCAGAGGCCTTTGGAATCCGGGGGTTCCGATTTGGCGCCCTGTTCCAGCCACTTTATTAGCCTGCTTTGCTGGAACAGCTGCCAGGCCAGATAAACGCTAACGGCGATCAGTAACAGCAGGATCGGCTGGCCGACATAAACGCCAAAGGCAAAGACGCCGGTGAGTCCCAGTAGGAGGTTTCTGAAGTAGGGGCGTCGTATGTCTCGAATCATGAAGCCGATTGTGCCGAAACTTTGGTCGAGAAGCGATATCCCGTGCCTCGAACAGTCTGGACCATGGCCTGAAAGGGTTCTCCCAGGGCCTTGCGCAAGCGCCGGATATGAACATCCACGGTACGCTCATCCACATACACATTGCCGCCCCAGACCTGATCGAGCAGTTGCGAGCGGGTGTAGGCGCGCTCCGGGTGGCTCATGAAAAATTGCAGCAACCGGAATTCGGTCGGCCCCATGGTCAGTTCGCCCTCGGCGGTGCTGACGCGGTGGCTGTTCGGGTCGAGCCGCAGGCCCTGAATATCAATGGGCTCCTCAATGCCGGCCGGTGTGGTGCGGCGCAACACGGCTTTCAGCCGGGCGACCAACTCGCGCGGTGAGAAGGGCTTGGTGATGTAGTCATCGGCGCCGGCTTCCAGCCCGGTAATCTTGTGGTCTTCCTCGCCTTTGGCGGTGAGCATGATGATCGGGATCTCAGCCGTCATCGGGTCCCGCTTGAGGCGACGCGCCAGTTCGACACCACTGACGTTTGGCATCATCCAGTCGAGCAGGATCAGGTCGGGCTTTTGGTCTACAACCAGGCTGTGGGCTTCGGTGGCATCGTCCGCTTCCAGGGTGTGGTAGCCGGCCATTTCCAGCGCCGCGGCGATCACTTCACGAATGGCCGATTCGTCGTCAACTATCAGAATGCTGCGAGAGTTCATGGTTCACCTTAATGTCACCTTTGTGATCATTTAACGCCGCTTCCATGACAGAAGTGTTACAACCGTCACTGAATTGTCAGATTTCAAGCTGCGAGCTGCGTGTTTTGAGCTAACAGCTAACAGCTCGAAGCTCACAGCTGATCTAATACCGCGCCTATGAACAATGCCATGCCGGCCCAGTGGTTGTTTAGGAAGGCCTTGAAGCAGGGGTCTCGCTCGCGGTGGCGAATCAGCCATTGCTGGTAGAGGAAACAGCCGGTGGCGACGGCCAGGCCCAGCCACCAGAATAGCTTCAATTCGGCCTGTACGCCCAGCATGAACCAGGCGAGCCAGGTGAGCAGTTGCAGCAGGCCGACCATCAGTTTGTCGGCGTCGCCAAAGAGGATGGCGGTGGATTTGATGCCGATCTTTAGGTCGTCATCGCGGTCGACCATGGCGTAAAGGGTGTCGTAGTGGACCGTCCAGAGGATGTTGGCGGTGTACAGCAGCCAGGTGATTTCTGTGAGCGGAGCGCCGACGGCGGTGTAGGCCATGGGAATCGCCCATGAGAACGCCGCGCCCAGGAACACCTGGGGCAGGTAGGTGTAGCGCTTCATGAAAGGGTAGAGCACGGCCAGGAACAGGCCGACAAACGACATGTAAACCGTGGTGGTATTGGTGAACAGCACCAGGCCAAAGGCCGCCAGTGCCAGTATGGCGGCGAGCAGCAGCGCTTCGCGCTCGGTGACCAGGCCGCGGGCCAGGGGGCGCTGGTTGGTGCGTTTTACGTGGCCGTCCAGGTGGCGGTCGGCGTAGTCGTTGATAACGCAGCCCGCGCTGCGCATCAGGGTTGTGCCGAGCACAAAAATCACCACCAGATGCAGTGGTGGCCAGCCCTCGGCGGCGAGCCACAGGGCCGTTAGCGTGGGCCACAACAACAGGTAGATGCCGATGGGGCGGTCGAGTCGGGTCAGTTTAAGGTAGTGTGGAAAGGCGTTGGTATTCATGGTTGAGCAAGGTTTCCATAAAGAATTCAGCGACCAGCACGGGAGCACCGTGCAGCCAGTAGCGTGTGCGCCGGCCCCAGCCGTGCTGAGTCCGGGTGACTTGCTGCTGGTCTTTGCGAACCCCGGGCGTGGTGAAGAGTAACTCACCCAACGGCCGGTTGTTCAGGCGTGTCAGCGCTGTCAGTGAATCGGCCAGACTGGCTTGGGTCACCAGGGTATGGGCCAGTACCCAGGGTGTGTTGCCATGGCACAGCGCCACCTGGCGCGACCAGCAAGACAGTGCGTCGGCCTGCCCGGCAAAGGCGGCCAGCGGTGTGCTCAGGGTCAGGTTGCCTTCGGCCAGTACCTGAACCGAGAAAGCGTCAGACCGCTCGCGCAAGGCCCGGGTCAGGCTGCCGGGCAGTTCCAGCCAGTATTGCCAGGGCGCGGGTAACTGGTCTGCCAACTCATCGGGGGCGTACCAGTCATAATGGCGCATATCGAGCGCTTGGCTGACAACCGTCAAAGCAGGGTTCCATTGGCGTAAACAGGCGCCAGTGTAAAGCGCTGACATCCTGAATGCCAGACGCCGGGGTCCGATGAACACTGTGCTTTTCTTGCAATTAGCGGGCACTGACAGTAGCTTCAGCGACCCGGGTCGTGAACGAGGCTTCTGGCTACCGGACCGTATTCAAAGAGGATCGACATGAGAAAATGGCAATGCATTGTCTGTGGTTTTATTTATGACGAGGCCGAAGGTATCCCGGAAGAGGGCATAGAGCCTGGTACCGCCTGGGAAGACATACCCGATACCTGGGAGTGCCCGGACTGCGGCGCTTCCAAGGATGATTTTGAGATGATTGTGCTTTGAGGGCGTCGTCCGCTCCGACGCCGCCGCTGATCGTGGTCGGCTCTGGCCTGGCGGCCTATACCCTGGTGCGTGAATGGCGCAAGGCCGACATTGAGACGCCGCTGGTGCTGATCACCGCTGATGATGGCGCCGGGTATTCCAAGCCGATGCTGTCCAATGCGCACAGCAAGGGCCAGTCCGCCGATGATCTTATCCAGCTATCGGCCACCGAGGTCGCCGAGCGTTACCAGGCCGAATTGCTGACCCGTACCGAAGTGCTGCACATTGACCCCACCACCCGCACGCTGCACCTCGATAATGGGGAGGCGCTGGTCTGGGGGCAGCTGGTTCTGGCGGTGGGTGCCGAGCCGATTCGGGCGCCTCTGGAAGGCAATGCACTGAACCGGGTGTTCAGCGTGAACGACCGCCTCGATTTTGCCCGGCTGCAGTCGGAACTCGATGGCGCCAGGCAAGTGACCATTATGGGCGGCGGCCTGATCGGCAGCGAGTTCGCCAATGATCTGATCAGCGCGGGGTTCGAGGTAGATCTGGTCGCACCCAGTGAGACCTTGCTGACCGGGCTGGTGCCGGCAGAGGTGGGCGAGGCGCTTCGGCACGCGCTCGCTGATGCCGGGGTCCGTTTCCATCTGGGGCCTCTGGTGAGCCGGGTCGACAGCGTCGAAGACGGAAAATTCCAGGTCAGTCTGACCAATGGTCAAAAAATTCCAACCGACCTGGTTTTGTCGGCAGTCGGCCTGACACCACGCGTTGATCTGGCGCGCAAGGCCGGGTTGAGGGTCAACCGGGGAGTCGTTGTTAATAAGTACTTGCAAACCAGCGACCCCACTATTTATGCGCTAGGCGACTGTGCCGAAGTGGAGGGGCTGGTGTTGATGTATGTGATGCCGCTAATGAACGCAGCCCGGGCGCTGGCCAAAACACTGGCCGGTGAACAGACGGCCGTACAGTGGCCGGCGATGCCGGTTACGGTAAAAACACCGCTCTGTCCTGTGATCGCTTACCCACCTAGAAGCACAGGGGCATGGCAAATTGACGGCAGTGGCGCTAATCTAGCGGCTGTGTGCCGTCAGGGTGAGTCGATTGTGGGCTTTGCTTTGTCCGGTGAGCGCATCAAAGAGCGCAATACCTGGTTAAAGGCCGTACCACCTTTGCTGGCTAGCTGACCTGGGGCTGCCAAGGCCGTTTAGGTGCTTGGCAATCCAAATACCGTCGCGTATGCTGATTCAGTCATGCGGAACCCGAAATAAACAGAAGGAAAGTCTTATGCGTAAACCAGAACTGGCCGCTGCCATCGCCGAAAAAGCGGATATCTCCAAAGAAAAAGCCAATGAAGTGCTGAATGCCATGTTGGATCAGATCACCAACACCGTTGCCAAGAAAGAGTCCGTAACCCTGGTTGGTTTCGGCACCTTTGAAGCACGCGCTCGCGCCGCTCGCACTGGCAAGAACCCGCAAACCGGTGCCAGCATCCAGATTCCGGCCAGCAACACCGTTGCTTTCAAGCCCGGTAAAGCGCTGAAAGACTCGGTAAACTAAGGAAAGGCTGAACGTACCTTCAATATGGTGAACCACCAATGAAGGCGTTTTAGTCACGAAACGGGGCCAGCAGGCCCCGTTTTTCGTTCTAACTGCATGAATCCCCGGCCAGGCTTGGCAATAGGCTTGCTGCCCTGCATGATGCGCCTCCCCCTGCATTGTGAGGCTAAAGGCATGAAGTACCGCTTACTACTCTGGTTGATGGCACTGCGCTTCAAACGCGCCCTTCGCCGCCAGCCTGCGTTTCGCGAGGCCCTGCAAGACATCGACCGAACCATCCAGTTCACCACCGACGAACGTAAAGTGTCCCGCTATCTGGCGTTTCGCGACCAGCGGCTCAAATCCCGTCGTGGCCAGGCCGAACACGCCGACATCACCCTGCGCTTCACCACCGCCTCAGAAGGTTTCAGCAC
>DASSWT010000354.1:0-4656 GCA_035704555.1 Saccharospirillum sp.
CCCAGCCCCTGGTTAAAATCCCAGACATAGGCGTTCAGGGTGGCGACGATGAACCCCAGAAAAGCCAGCAGCATCAGGGTGTGGGCCAGTTCCAGTCTTTGTTCAGCATTCATAACGCTCTCCTGTTCAATGGAGGAGCCCGACAGAGGCTCTGTTCTTATAAAGGATCATGTTAAATGAATCTTCATAAGATTTATTATGGATAGATCTTTATAGATGTCAAGTCCGTCTCTCTAATAGTCGAGCGTTGGCATCTGTGCCTGCCTGGCTTGAATCGGGTAAACTGACACCACTTTTTGCCGCTGTAGATTGCTGAAACCCATGGATGTCATCGTCATTGGGGCCGGGGTGGTTGGCTTGGCCATTGCCCGTCGTTTTTCCCAGGCTGGCCAGTCTGTGCTGGTGCTTGAGCAGTACCCAACGCCCGGCCAGGAAACCAGTTCGCGCAATTCCGAAGTGTTGCACGCCGGTATTTATTATCGCCCGCGCTCATTGAAGGCGCGGCTGTGCGTGCAGGGGTATGAGCAGCTGGTGGCCTACTGCCAGCACCGCCAGATTCCACACCGCGTTATGGGCAAGCTGATTCTGGCCGCCGACGAAGCCGGAGAAGCGACGCTGGCGCGATTGCAGGCAACGGCGGCCGCCAACGGCGTCGCACTGGACGATCTGTCAGCAGCCCAGGTTGCTCGCCTGGAACCCGCTGTGAACTGTCGTTCTGCACTCTGGTCGCCGAAGACCGGCATTATCGATTCCCATGCCCTTATGCTGGCGTTTCAGGCAGATATTGAGGCGGGCGAGGGGGATGTGGTCTGTCATCACCGGGTGGAAAAAATCGAACACTGCGGCGATCACTGGGAAGTGTCGGTGGCCGACAGCGACGGTGAACGCTCGGTCATCAATGCTGGCCGGGTCATCAATGCAGCGGGGCTGGGAGCATTAACAGTGGCCCAGTCCGTAGTGCCCGCTGTGCCTGATCTGCCGGTCGCTGCCTATGCCAAAGGCAGTTATTTCGGCTACAGCGGGCGCTTGCCGGTGTCGCATTTACTGTACCCGACACCCGAACCCGGCGGCCTGGGCATTCACCTGACGCTCGATCTGAACGGGCAGCCCCGCTTTGGGCCCGATGTTACCTTTCTGAACAACGACATACCGGACTATGAGGTCGACCCCGCACGCGCTGCCGACTTTGCCCGGGCGGTGCAAACCTATTTGCCCGGCATTGACCCGGCCAGGCTGGTACCGTCCTATGCCGGTGTGCGCCCCAAAGTCCGGGTAGCGGGAACTCTCGCTGACGATTTCATCCTGGAGACCTCGCCCGGCCACCCTGGCCTGATTCATCTGTTCGGCATTGAATCACCCGGACTAACGGCGTCGATGGCCCTGGCCGACGCAGTGTTCGACCTTGGCCGTTAGGTGGGCATCTCTTATGCAACGCTCTGTATTGTTGACGGCGCTGGTATTCCTGGTTCGAGCCATTAGGCTAGGAGCCTGATTATCTTGCCCGTGAGTTAACCTTGCATGACCTTTGAAACCCTGTTGTCGCTGTTGCCCTGGCTGGCGCTTATTTTTATGGCCTCGGGCATGGTCAAAGGGATCTCGGGTTTCGGAATGCCCTTTATTGCGATACCGGCCTCGACCATTCTGTTCAATGTGCCCATTACCCAGGCCATGGGCTGGGTGCTGGCTTCCGGCTTTGCCACCAACATCGTGCAACTGACCCAAACGCGCCGGCAGTGGCGAGTGCTGCGTCATATCTGGTTGCTGGTCGTTGTGTTGTTGGCGACGATGGCGATGACGGTGCAATTACTGTCGGCCCTGAATACCCATGTGTTGTCGATGGTGCTCGGTGGCGTGATGATCATTTCCATCGCGGCGCAATTGTCGAAGCCGCTGCAGGTCGCGCCCGAGCGAAAGTGGGCCCTGTATGTCATCAGTGGCTTTTTCAGTGGCTTGTTTGGCGGGCTGACATCGTTTTTCGGGTTTCCCTCCCTGCAGGTTCTGATCGCCTCCGGCCTGCAAAAAACCGAGTTCATCTTTGCCGCCAGTTTTGTGTTGTTTACCGGCACCATTGTGTTGGCGGTTGGCCTCGGCAGCCAGGGGCTGGTTACACGGTATGATGCGCTGATGTCGGTGCTGCTGTTTGTGCCTGCGGTGCTGGGCATGCTGATCGGTCAGCGCCTGCGCGACCGGATGTCGCCGCTGGTGTTTGCCCGGGTGGTGTTGCTGGTGCTGCTGGCCACGGGGGCCAGCATGTTGGTGCGCGGAATGGTGGGGTGGTTGTCGGCCTGAGGCCCGGTCAAGCCCGTTGACCGGGCGTGGAGTTCCTGCACTATGGAGGGATCTGCACCAGCAGGGGGATAAGGCAGTCGAGAGTCGTATGCGGCTGCGGGTCTGCTATACTCGCCGCCAATCCCGTGGCGTATGAAGCGCCCAGCCTGTCAGATCAATAAGGTAACCCTTCAGTGTTTGATGAATTAGACATCGTCCCCCCACTTTCCGCCGCATTAACCAAGCACGGCATTCTCGAAGCCACCGACGTGCAGGAAGCGGTTATCCCGCGCATTCTGGATGGCAAAGACCTGATGGTCAGTGCTCAGACCGGCAGCGGCAAAACCGTGGCCTTTGTGCTGCCCATGGTGTCGATGTTTAACCGCCGCTCTTCCCCCAATACCGGCATTCGCGCACTGGTGCTGGCGCCAACGCGCGAACTGGCGCGGCAAATTCAGCAAGTGTGCCGCCAGTTGGGCAGTGCCATCAACGTCACCAGCCTGAGCATTACCGGCGGCGCCTCGTTTCAGGAACAGGCGGCAGAACTGCGCAAAACGCCGGATATTCTGATCGCCACACCGGGCCGACTAAAAGAACACCTGGAACGGCGCAGCCTGGAACTGTCGGACATCGAATTTCTGATTCTCGACGAAGCTGACCGCATGCTCGACATGGGTTTCCGGGACGACGTAGTCGCCATCACCGAGCATTGCTCGCCAACACGCCAGACCCTGTTGTTTTCAGCCACGCTGGAACACGGCGGCGTTCTGGCCATGGCCAAGCGCCTGCTGCACGAGCCGGAAACCATTGCGCTGCATGCCTCGCGTTCGGTACCCGATAACATTCGCCAGCAATACATTCTGGCGCATGACGACCGCTTCAAAGAGAAGCTGGTTCATGCCCTGCTGGATGAAAACCCCAATCAGCAAGTCATTATCTTCACCAACACCATTGTTAAAGCCGAGCGCTTGCATTCTCTGTTGCTCAGCGGCACCCGTCGCTGCGGTCTGCTGCACGGTAACCTGACCCAGGAAGAGCGTAATGCCGTGGTCAGTGGCATGCGCAGCGGCAAATACAAGGTGCTGGTGACCACCGACGTCGCCGCACGCGGGCTAGACTTGCCCAGTGTAGAGCTGGTGGTGAATTTTGACCTGGCGCGCAAAGGCGATGAATACCTGCACCGTGTCGGCCGAACCGGGCGTGCCGGTCAGCCGGGCAGAGCGGTCAGCCTGATCGGCCCGAACGAATGGGACCTGATGGCCCGCATTCACAAATACCTGGGCGCCGGCTTTGGCAAAACCACCCTGCCGGGCCTTACCAGCACCTACCAGGGGCCAGCCAAAGTTCGCGCCTCCGGCAAGGCTTACGGCAAGAAAAAACCAAAAAAATCGAAGGGCAAAGACAAAACCAAGGTCAAAAAGCCCGCCAAGCCAGGCCCGCGCCCAAGCCGGCCCAGCGCCCCGACCGAAGACCGCGATGGCGGCTACAAGCCCATGAAACGCAAAAAGCCCGCAACTGAGTAAGACGCGGGCTTTTTGAGGGCCCCGCCGTTGGCGGGGCAAATAAAGATGAGGTCTTTCTTAACGCCAGATCGGCTTGATGATCTCACGCACGACCTGATCGCGGGTCAGCCCCAGGTCACGCAGGCGATAATCCGGCAGGTTGGCCAGATCCTGACGCGTCTTGTAGCGCATGGTGGTGCGCTTGAACTGCGCCAGCAAACGCTTGGCAAGGGGAGCGGGTGAACTGATTTCACAGCAGGCCAATGGGGTGTTGAGCGTGGACTGAGTCATGATTCGCCTCCTGTTCAGGCAGTGGGATGATGAGTACATTGTCCGGTAGTTTCAGATAAGCCACAATTGATATAAATTGCGTTTCAAGTAAACTGAAGTTATCTGAAGCTTCGGGTACCACCCCATGTCTGACTCCCCCTTTGCCCGCTTACCGCCATTAAACACCCTGCGCTGCTTCGCGCTGGCTGCCCAGTACCTCAGCTTTAAACTCGCCGCCGAAGACTTATTCGTGACCCAGGCGGCCGTCAGCCATCAGATTCGAACGTTGGAAGAGCATCTGGGCGTAAAACTGTTCGAACGCCTGAACCGGGAAGTCCGGTTAACACCGGAGGGGCATGCCCTGCTGCCTTATGTTCAGGAAGCCTTTAATAGCCTGAACACAGGCGTTTCACGCCTGCGCGCCGACCCAAACCCGGACCGGCTCAAAGTCTCGGTCATTCCTTCGTTTGCCTCTGCCTGGCTCGCCCCACGCCTCGGCAGCTTTCGCCAGCGCCAACCCGAATACCGGGTCGTACTGAACCCCACACACCATGTGGATACCTTCGATGGTGAAACCGATGTCGCTCTGCGCTTCGGCAGTGGCCGCTACCCGGGC
>DASSWT010000360.1:0-4448 GCA_035704555.1 Saccharospirillum sp.
ATGGCCCTGTTTGGCGGGACTTTCGATCCCTTTCACGATGGCCATGCTCAGGTGTGTGAGCTGGTGCTGTCTCACCCGCAGGTGACCCAGCTTAGAGTAATACCCTGCCAGATCCCGGCTTTGAAAGACGCGGCCCAGGCAACACCTGAGCAGCGTCTAACCATGCTGGAAAAATGGGTGGCCTCACGTTCAGAGGGTGATCGACTGGTAGTCGATGATCGCGAACTGCGACGGCCCGGCCCAAGCTACACACTGGATACCGTTCGGGATCTGCATCTTGAATACCCTGATTGCCAAACAGTGTTTGTACTGGGAGCCGATGCTTTCGCAGGCATGGCTCAGTGGCAGGGTATTGACGATTTGATTCAACAAACCCATTTTTGGGTCTTTGGTCGGGGCTCACAGCCTATTGAGCCTCCTGCGTTGCCCTTGACTCAGGTTGATTCGCTGGCCGATCTCAGCAGTCAAAGCGCAGGGCTCTGGATCGCGGGGCCTTCTTCAGAGCGCGACTGGGCATCCCGGGAATTACGTGACAATACTCAGCAATGGCAACACGCGATCCCGGAACCCATTCAGGATTACATACAGCAAGAAGGGCTTTACCAAGAGAATGACCAGTAAGCCTCGGCAGCTTGCAGATAAAAGCCTACACAATTTCAGACCATGGCGATAAACGCCGTGGTCAACCCACTCACGTTACTCAGTCTGATCTGATGACGGTGCCGGGAATCCGTGCCAGCAGCCGGGTAGGCCTGTCCGGGGTCGGCGTAAACCCCTCCATGGGGCCTAGACCGCAGCATCCATGCTGCGGACTTCCCCGGACAGGCCTACCCGGCAGCCGACACTCAATGCGGTTTCAGCTCTGTCAACGTGAGTTATTTTAAACAGGTGGATAAGGTACGAATGACCGATACAACTGACCGAAACGCACAACCTGAAGGTTTAACCGAGGCGGTGATCCGCGCTCTGGAAGACATCAAGGCGCAGGATATTCAAGTAATAGATGTTCATGACAAAACCGCGTTGATGGATACGCTGGTAGTTGCCTCCGGCACCTCGAAACGGCATGTGTCCGCCGTTGTCAGCAGCGTTGCTGAAGACCTTAAAAAGCAGGGGTTTGTGGTGCGCGCCCAGGAAGGCAGCAGTGATTCCGACTGGGTACTGATTGACCTGACCGATCTGGTGTTGCATGTGATGATTCCCGAGACCCGGGCGTATTATGACATCGAGCGGCTGTGGTCTGGCGCGGGTCCCATGGGTGCGGAATCCGAGCCTGAGTCTGACTGAATGGCATGAAGATTCGAATTCTGGCCATAGGCCCGAAAATGCCGGCCTGGGTTGACGTCGCGGTCGCCGAGTACCAAAAGCGGATGCCCCGGGAATTGCCGGTGGAATTCGTTCCGCTGGCGCTCGGGCAGCGCGGGCGTAACGCCTCGATAGACAAAGCCATCGGGCAGGAAGGGGATGCCATGCTGGCGGCACTGAAGCCGGAAGATCAGGTCGTCGCGCTGGACTTGTCCGGTAAAGCCTGGTCGACCGAGCAACTGGCTGATCAACTGACGCACTGGCGCCTCGAAGCACGAGACCTTGTCTTGCTGATTGGCGGACCGGACGGGCTGGACCCGCGTTGTCTGGCCCGGGCCGGTCAGCGCTGGTGTCTGTCTAATCTGACCTTGCCGCACCCCCTGGTTCGCGTTTTGCTGGCAGAGCAATTGTATCGTGCCTGGACCGTGACCCAGAATCACCCCTACCATAAATGATGACACCGGATGCAAACACCCGGATCGGCATGTGCCCCTCTAAGGAGTATCTTGCAGAGCCTGTGGTGATAGAGTACTGATGATATGTTGAACAGCTCACTCGACAATCGCGAAAAAGAACGGCGTCTCTTTCTGAACCGGATAACAGCTTCATTCATCTTTATTGCCATACTGATCATGGCATTGGTTGGTAGGTTGTTCTTCTTGCAGGTTGTGCAGAATGAGCGCCATGAGGCGCGTTCGCAAACAAACCGTCTGGAAGTGTTGCCGATCCCGCCCATCCGAGGCCTGATTTACGACCGTTACGGCAAGCTGCTGGCTCGCAACGAACCCAGTTATACTTTGAGTATAGTGGTTGAGCGCACTGACGATCTTGAGTCCGTGGTAAAGGAGCTTGGCACACTCGTCGAATTGTCAGAAGAGCAGGTGACCCGGTTTTTTGACCGGGTTCAAGATTATCGTCGGCCCTATGAGCCGATCCCACTCAAGGTCCGATTAACGGAAGAAGAGATTGCGCGTATTGCGGTTAATCGTATCTTTCTCAAAGGTGTCCAGGTTGACGCTGAGTTGATTCGTCAATACCCCTATGCTGAACAATTTGCCCATGTACTGGGGTTTGTAGGCCGCATCAATCAGGAAGAGCTGCGTGATTTGGATATAGGCGCATACGCTGGCACCCGATTTATAGGCAAACAAGGAGTTGAAAAAGAATACGAAGATGCTTTGCTCGGTGAACCCGGGTTCCAGAGGGTTGAAACCAATGCACGTGGCCGAATTATCCGGGTTATAGAAAAACAGCCCCCGACCCCCGGGGCAAATTTGCATTTGTATCTGGATCAGCAATTGCAGGAAAAGGCCTATGAGATTTTGGGGGATCGGCGCGGTGCAATCGTAGCCTTGGAGCCTGAGACCGGAGGTATCCTGGCAATGGTTAGTAATCCGGGTTTCGATCCTAACTTGTACGTGAACGGATTCCCGACAAAAATTTACAATGCTCTGCGTGACTCCCCGGATAACCCCTTTCTTAACCGCGCTATACGTGGGCAGTATCCGGCCGCATCCACGATTAAGCCGTTCCTGGGATTGGCTGGCGTTGATCAGGGCTATGTTACCTGGGACTACACCATCAATGATCGTGGTTACTATCAATTGCCGACTGATGACCGGATTTATAACGACTGGAAATGGGGTGGGCATGGGCGGGTTAACTTGCGCCGGGCCATAGCTGAGTCCTGTGATACGTATTTTTATCAGTTGGCGTATGAAATGAAGCTGGAAGCCATTCACGATATTTATGATCAGTTTGGTTTTGGCAAAACAACCACAGCTGACGTGTACAATCCGTTAAATGGAATTAACCCCAGTCGTGAATGGAAACAGAACCGACACGGATTTTCCTGGTACGCAGGCGACACTATTAATTTGAGCATTGGCCAGGGCTACATGCTGACAACGCCGATGCAATTGGCGATTGCCACCTCGGTTATGGCGAATCGGGGGCGCTGGGTGACACCGCGGTTACTGATGCACAGCAATGACGAGTCTCTTCTGGAAGCAATACCCGAGCCGCCGCCGGATGTCCATTTAAACAACGATGCCAACTGGGACAGGATGCATGCCGCCATGAACGATGTGGTTCAGGGGGCCCGCGGCACGGCCCGGGCATCCGGTCTGGGTGCAACCTATGAGTATGCTGGAAAGTCAGGCACGGCGCAGGTTATTAGCATTGAGCGAGATGAGAACGGTGAACCCATTGGTGATGTGCCGGAACAGTTCCGTGATCACGCTTTGTTCATCGGTTTCGCACCGCTTGACGATCCGCAAATTGCTGTGGCTGTATTGGTTGAAAATGGCGGTGGTGGCAGTTCTGTCGCGGGCCCTATAACGCGTTCATTGTTTGATTTTTATTTGTCACGCGAGCTCGAGCCATGAACTTCACCGAATACATACGCCAGTTGCCTCATGGCAGTATGGGGCGGCCGAAAAGTCTGTGGACCAGAGTGCATCTGGATCCTTACTTATTCGCAGCGCTGTTGGCCGTAGCCCTGGGAGGCATGGTCGTTTTATACAGTGCGACCAGTGGTGACATGGGTGCGGTCTACCGACAAGCGATCCGTTTTGGCATCGGCTTTCTGGCCATGATTGTTGTTGCCCAGTTTGACCCGCGCTGGTTTCAACAGTGGGGCGGGGCGGTCTATCTGGTCGGGGTATTGCTGCTGGTGGCGGTCCTCGTCAATGGGGCTCAGGCCATGGGCGCTCAGCGCTGGTTGCAGATTCCCGGTTTGATTCGGTTTCAGCCTTCAGAAGTGATGAAACTGGCGGTGCCGGTGATGCTCTCCTGGTACATTTCCCGTTTTGGTTTACCCCCTCGTTATCGCGATTTACTGGTGTCTGCGGCGCTGTTATTGGTTCCCGTCGCCCTGATCATACAGCAACCGGACTTGGGTACATCTCTGCTGATCGCTTCGGCTGGCCTGTTTGTGATTTTTCTGGCGGGGCTGAGCTGGAAATTAATTGTCAGTTTCAGCATCATGGCCATTGGCATGATACCGGTGTTGTGGATCTGGGTCATGCGGGATTACCAGCGTCAAAGGGTGCTGACCCTGTTTGACCCCAATGTCGATCCACTCGGTGCCGGTTGGAATATCATTCAGTCAATCACTGCGATAGGCTCAGGCGGGCTCACCG
>DASSWT010000050.1:0-5660 GCA_035704555.1 Saccharospirillum sp.
TGGGCCTGATCGGGCTGATGGTCCGGCGCAACATGCTGTTTGTGCTGATGAGCCTGGAAGTCATGCTCAATGCCGCCGGGCTGGCCTTCATCGTTGCCGGAACCGCCTGGGTACAGCCGGAGGGGCAGGTCATGTACATGCTGGTCATTACCCTGGCCGCAGCCGAGGCCAGTGTCGGGCTGGCGCTGTTACTGCAGCTGTATCGCCGTTTTAAAACGCTGGATATCGACGCCGCCAGCCAGATGCACGGATAACGGAGCTGACTATGTCGCAGTTGTTGTCGATATTGTTGCCGCTGACGTTTTTATTTCCCCTGGCCGGAACGCTGATTCTGGCGCTTTCGCGCGGTGCACTGAACGAGCGGGGGAGCGCCTGGGTGGGTGTGCTCAGCATCGGACTGGCAGCCCTGGTCACATTATGGCTGTTCGTCCGGTTTATGAGCGGTGGTGGAGAGCCGGAGACGGTCACACTCTGGACCTGGATTGACGTTGGTGATTTTCAACCGACCATAGGACTGGCGCTGGATGGCCTGTCACTGAGTCTGCTGGGGGTGATCACCGGCGTCGGGTTCCTGATTCACCTGTTTGCAGCCTGGTACATGCGCGGTGAGGAGGGCATCACCCGTTTTTACGCTTACATGAACCTCTTTGTATTCAGCATGGTGCTGCTGGTTCTGGGCGATAATCTTTTATTGCTGTTTCTGGGCTGGGAGGGCGTCGGCCTGTGCAGTTATCTGTTGATTGGCTATTACTACAAGGACGCGGCCAATGGCCGCGCGGCCTTCAAGGCGTTCATCGTAACCCGCATTGGCGATATTTTTCTGGCACTGGGGATGTTTCTGCTGTTTCGGGAATTCGGCACCCTGAACATCAGCGAGATTCTCGCCAGGGCGCCTGACGTTTGGGCCTCCGGCAATGCGACCGCTGAACTTGCCGCCCTGTTACTGCTGGGCGGTGCCGTTGGCAAGTCAGCGCAGTTGCCGCTGCATACCTGGCTGGCCGATGCCATGGCTGGTCCGACCCCGGTCTCGGCGCTGATACACGCGGCGACCATGGTCACGGCTGGCGTTTACCTGATTGCCCGGATGAACGGCGTGTTCTTGCTGGCACCGGATGTGTTGTTTCTGGTGGGTGTTGTCGGTGCCGCAACGCTGTTGCTGGCGGGGTTTGCTGCTCTGGCGCAAACCGACATCAAACGCGTGCTGGCCTATTCGACCATGAGCCAGATCGGTTACCTGTTTCTCGCCCTCGGCGTGGCAGCCTTCGACGCGGCGATCTTTCATCTGGTGACCCATGCCTTCTTCAAGGCCCTGCTGTTTCTGGCGGCCGGGTCGGTGATTGTCAGCTGTCATCACGAACAGGATATGCGTCAGCTCGGCGGGCTGTGGCAACGGCTGCCGCTGGCTTACGCCGGATTCATTGTCGGTGGCGCTGCGCTGGCTGCCTTGCCGCTGGTAACGGCCGGTTTCTACAGCAAAGACGCCATTCTCTGGCAGACACTAGCGGCCGGTGAGAACGGCTTCCTGCTTGCGGGACTGATCGGCGCCTTGCTGACCTCGCTCTATACCCTGCGACTGATCATCGGCACTTTTCACGGCTCAGCCAACAGTGATAAGGCGCGTCACGCAGAGCCTGGGCGAGGCCTGGCCCATGGCTTGCCGCTGGTTGTTTTGGCGGTGTTGTCCACCTTTATCGGTAGCTGGTTCTACCCACCGGTATCGGCTGTTTTACCTGCTAGCCCGGGGGAGCACAGTTCAGTCGGGCACTCCACACTGGAAGTGGTTGCGGCCGGTACGGCTCTGGCGGGTATGGCGCTCGGCATCTGGCTGTTCTGGTACCGCAGAGTGTGGCTGTCTCGCTGGGTGGCCGTTGGGTGGCGCGCGCGGCTGTGGCAGCTCTGGCATCACGCCTGGGGTTTCGATTCTGTCTACGATGCGATTCTGGTGAAACCCTACCAGGCTCTGGTGCGGGGTCTGGCGGCCGACTGGATCGATGTGCTGATTAATCTCAATGGCAAGCTGGCACGACTGCTTTACCAGGGGTTATCCGGAACCCAGACAGGGCGTACACGCAGCTACGCCGTTGGCATGGTATTGGGTGCCGTGTTGTTACTGACCGCAATTCTGGTGACTGTCTGACCGGCAGCCTCGCCAGAGATTAACCGGAAACGACTGATCGTAAACTCAATTTAAGGAAACAGAATGGCATTACGACTGACATCAACAACCGCTCTATTGCCTCGCTCTGCGGGCAGGGAAGACGTGCTGTGATTCTGGTCTGGCTGATATTGCTGCCGTTTATAGGCGGGTTGCTTTCCTGGCAGGGCGAACGCTGGGGCGAAAAGGCACCCCGGTGGATTGCGCTGCTGACCATGGTTCTGGTGATGCTGGTCTGTCTGCTGATCTGGTTAACCGGCGATGTTCAGTTGCCTTCGCTCGGCCCTGATGTGCAGGGCCCGGCCTGGAGCCGGGAATGGCGTATCGACTGGATTCCGCGTTTCGGCATTGAAATCCATCTCGCACTCGATGGTTTGTCGCTGGTTCTGATCGCTCTGACCGGTTTTCTGGGTCTGCTGGCGGTTCTCTGTTCCTGGAAGGAAATCGTTAAGCGAGTCGGGTTTTTCCACCTCAATTTGCTTTGGATTCTGGGCGGTGTCGTCGGGGTTTTTCTGGCCATCGACCTGTTTTTGTTCTTCTTCTTCTGGGAAATGATGCTGGTTCCCATGTATTTCCTGATCGCGCTCTGGGGGCACAGCGGGTCGCCGGGTAAAACCCGCATTCGCGCCGCCATCAAGTTTTTTATTTACACCCAGGCCAGCGGTCTGCTGATGCTGGTCGCCATACTGGGTCTGGTGTTCGCGCACCATGCTGCAACGGGAACCTACACCTTCAGTTACGAAGCGTTGCGGGACACACCCTTGTCCGACACCGCCGCCATGTGGCTGATGCTCGGCTTCTTTGTTGCGTTTGCTGTCAAACTCCCTGTAGTGCCGTTGCACGGTTGGCTGCCCGATGCCCACGCCCAGGCTCCTACGGCGGGCAGTGTTGATCTCGCGGGCATATTGCTGAAAACCGCGGCCTATGGGCTGTTGCGCTTTGCCTTGCCGATGTTTCCAGAGGCATCCCAGGCATTTGCCCCGGTTGCCATGGTGCTTGGAGTAGTGGGCATATTTTACGGTGCCGTGCTGGCCTGTGGCCAAAACGACATCAAGCGACTGATCGCCTATACCAGCATCTCCCACATGGGCTTCGTGCTGATCGGTATCTACTCCGGGTCGGCGTTGGCATTACAGGGCGTTGTCGTTTTGATGGTCGCCCACGCCTTTTCGGCCGCCGGTCTGTTCATTCTCAGCGGCCAGCTCTACGAACGATTGCATACCCGCGATATGCGAGAAATGGGCGGGCTCTGGGGCCGGCTGGGCAGCTTACCGGGGTTCACGCTGTTTTTTGTAGCCGCTTCCCTGGGCATGCCTGGCACGGCCAACTTCGTCGGTGAGTTTATGGTGCTCTTTGGTACCTTCCCGACGGCGCCGGTTATCGTCGTTGTCGCTAGCGGTGGCTTGGTGCTGGCGGCCATCTATTCATTAATGCTAATGCAGAAGGTTCATTTCGGATCTGCACAGGGGCAGGAGCCGCTGTGCAATTATGATGGCCGGGAATTTTCGATGATGCTTGGCATACTGATATTGGTCCTGCTGTTTGGGTTGTACCCGCAACCCCTGCTGGATACTACCGGCGCAGCGATGGATAGCGTGCAGCAGGTATTTATGGCCGACAACCCGGCCGACCAGGGCACCGGAACCGGGGGAGGGCTGTGATGCTGACATTGACCCACCTCTTAGCGCTGTCATCGGTCATTCTGGTTTGTGTGACGGCCATTGCCGTTATGCTGGGCATCGCCTGGCGGCGCCATCATGCCGCCACGGCAATTGGCTCGGCCATCGGTTTGAATCTCGCCCTGGTGTCGCTAATTGCGGTGGCCTCGCTGGGTACCGTGGCCGTGCCCCTGCTAATCATCGATTCGATGAGCCTGTTCAGTACCGTGCTTATTTTGCTGTCGGCGCTTGCCTGCGTGACGCTTGCCCACAGCTATTTGAGCGGCTTTGACGGCTGGCGCGAAGAGTTTTATGTGTTGCTGTTGTGCGCGACAGCCGGCGGCATCGTAGTGGCCTCAAGTCAGCATCTGGCGACCCTGTTTTTTGGCCTGGAGCTGATGTCGATGCCGCTGTACGGCATGCTGGCTTACACCTATCGGCAAAACCGGTCACTTGAAGCCGGGATCAAGTACTTCGTGCTCTCCGCCGCCGCGACGACCTTTATGTTGTTTGGCATGGCGCTGCTGTATGCCCAGACGGGACGCCTGGACCTGCCCGGTCTGGCCGCTGGCCTGGGCAATGAGGCTAACGCCTGGACCCTGGCGGGCGCGGCTCTAACGCTGGTTGGGCTGGGGTTCAAGATCTCCATCGTGCCCTTTCATCTATGGACCGCTGATGTCTATGAAGGCGGGCCCGGGCCGGCGACGACCTTTCTGGCTACAATCAGCAAGGTTGCCGTGTTCATCGTCCTGCTGCGCCTGGTGCTCAACGCGCCGGCCTTTGGCGGTGAATGGTTAAGCGCGGCTCTCACGGTGTTAGCACTGGTGACGATGATTGTTGGTAACCTGCTGGCCCTGGCGCAGTCCAACATCAAACGGTTACTCGGGTACTCATCGATCGCGCATTTCGGGTATTTGCTGATGGCTCTGGTGGTAGGAGAGGGGCTTGCGGTGGAAACCGCCGGTATTTATCTGCTGACCTATGTGCTGACGGCGCTGGGTGCGTTCGGGGTGGTTACCCTGTTATCCAGCCCCTACAGCGGTGAGGATACCGCCTCGTTGCACTATTACCGGGGGCTGTTCTGGCGCCGGCCGGTTCTGGCGGCCGTGTTCACCGTCACCTTGTTGTCACTGGCGGGCATTCCCTTTACCGCCGGCTTTATCGGCAAGTTCTACATCATCGCTCTGGGGGTTGAGGCGTCGCAGTGGTGGCTGGTCGGTGGCGTCATTCTCGGCAGTGCCCTGGGGCTGGTTTACTACCTGCGTGTGCTGGTAACGCTCTATCTGGTTGAACCCGGTTTGCGCCAGCACGACGCGAAAGACGACTGGGGCCTTCAGGCGAGCGGTCTGGTCGTCGTCGGGCTGGCCTTCCTGACCGTTGTGATTGGCCTGTATCCGTCACCGGTGATTGATTGGCTGGCGTTTGTTGCCGCCACCAGCGGTTGAATTTACTCATTCAGGGTGCATGTTGATTAGATATCAAGAATGCCAGACTTGCCTGGCTAGCAATACTGTAACAAGGGGACAGTTATGGACATTAAAACCTTTGAAGACCTGATTGAATGGAGCAGGGAGCTTCACCATCATCTGGCCCGTTGCATGGAAGCGAAAGTGGATGCACAGACCGATGAAAAGGCGAAAGCCTTGTTAAACTACCTGGTCGACCATGAAAAGGCCATGGAGAAGATGGTGACTGAATTTGAGCGCCAGGCCGACGCTAAAGCCCTGAAAACGCACGTTTACGATTATCTCTCCAACGGTCCCGTTACCTCACAGCGAACCTGCTCTGTGCCTTACGATGAACTCGATTACGAAGGTATCTGTCGTGAAGTGTTCGACTACCACACT
>DASSWT010000053.1:0-3404 GCA_035704555.1 Saccharospirillum sp.
CTCTTTCTGATGCGCCAGCGGCAGAATGGATTCAGCCATGTCCTGCCGCAGCAGATTCACAATAAGCTGCAGCGAGGCAACTTCCGTATTTTCGAGGCAATAGCGGGCATCGTCACAGGTTTCAACACTGGCCCCAAACTGCCGAATCAGACCGGCCTGTTTAAACTCAGAAAGCCATTCAAAGAAGTCACCGCGTTTGATCTCGCTGATCGGAATGCAATGCAGCTGCACCATATCAAGCTGCTCGACCTGCAGCCGCTCACGCGATGCTTCAATAGCCGCTTTCATCCGATCCCGGCTATAGCCATCCGGATACAATTCGGGGGTGCGGCCTGCTTTGGTGACAATGACACGATCAGTTTCAGGATGCGCTTTATTGAACTCGCCAATGATGCGCTCACTTTCGCCCCCGCCATACACATCAGCGGTATCCCAAAAGGTAACACCATTATCACTGGCGGCTTGCAAGACGGACTCCGCCTGGCCAGCAGGCAGGGCGCCCCAGTCACCACCTAACTGCCAACAGCCCAGGCCGATTTCAGAGACGGAATAGCCGGTTTTACCGAGGGGTCTGTGTTGAACAATCTGGCTCATAAGGAACTCCTGGTCCGCTACAAAAAGGAAATCAGTAAAGGTCGAGGTTACCGCAATATTCAGCGCTGGCCGCCGGGTAGGCCTCTCAGGGGTAGTCCGCAGCATGGATGCTGCGGTCTAGGCTCCAGGGAAGGATCTACGCCGACCCCTGAGAGGCCTACCCGGTTGCCAGCACGGGCTCTTGGCACGATGGAAAGCGCAAACTCCGACCGTATGTTTAATAGCAGGTGCAGTATAGTTGCTATCATTCCAGTTATAATCCTGCAAAAATTAACCTTATTCGTTAATGAGACTAACCAATGGACCGTTTTGCGGAAATTGAGGCCTTTCTTGCTGTCTGTGATGCCGGAAGTTTTACCCGGGCGGCGGAGAAATTGTCGATTTCGCGAGGGCGCATCAGTCAGCGGGTGGCCGAGCTGGAGGCCCGGCTGGGGATAACCCTGCTGCATCGGACTACCCGGAGTGTCTCACTCACACCCGAAGGCGAGCATTTTCGCCTGCGCACCCAGTCGAGCCTGAACCAGATTGATGCAGCCGAGCATAGTCTGAAAATGATGGCTGACCGGTTATCCGGTCCAGTTCGCATCAACTCGGTGGGTGGAATTCTGGGTGAGCATTATCTGGCTCGTATGTTGACTGAAGTGGCTGCTCAGCACCCGCAATTGCAGTTTCAGATCGACTTCAGCAGCGCCCGGGTCGACCCGAACCAGGACCCGGTGGATCTGGTGTTACGCGGTGGTGATGATCCCGGGAGCGGAGTAGCCGCCGAACGGGTTGGCAGGCTGCGCCTAATGCTCTGTGCCAGCCCCCGCTATTTAAACCAGCATGGGTTTCCACGTCATCCCAGCGAACTGGGCAACTTCAATTGCATTACCGGCACGCCCAAATCCTGGCAATTCCGACGGGGAAATGACCATCACGTACATTACCCTCAGGGCAGTTGGCATGCGCCCAGCAGCCAGGCTCAGCTACTGGCAGCTGAGCAGGGCCTGGGTATCGCCCGGTTATCGAATCTGGTGCTACGGGAACCCTTGCAACAGGGTCGGTTGGTCCAGGTTTTGCCCGACTGGGAGATTGAAAACACGTCACTCTGGCTGGTGTGGGCTCAGCGCAGTGAATTGCCAAAGCGCGTCGCCGTAGTTCGGGACCATCTGATTCGTCGTTTTCATAGCTTTGATCTGGGTGCCATATGATGACCCGGTTCTCATCTGACAATGCCGCCACTGGCCGCATGGCACCGCTGTGATACACTGATCAGGATAAAAATGAGGAGTTAACCCATGCACCTGCCGCTTCGTTTCAGCTTGCCACTGGCCTCTCTGGCTGCCCTGGTTATTCATCCAATGGCGTCGGCCGACCCCGGTGCGCTGGACCGATTCGACTGCCACAATGACGCCGAAACCGGCGAATACCATTGTCATGGCGAAGACGCATTGGCCGATCTGGGTGGCTTTGCCATCGGTGCGGGCGTGCGCTCCTCAGTCTGGATCTACCCGGATGAAAGCGAATACGATGCCTTTATCGGCCCCTCCCTCGATATCGAAGCCGGCATTGGCGCCTTCGCCCTGCAAGGCAGCTATCACTACAAACAAATCGTCACCAGCGATTCCGATGTCTACCTGGTCGGCTGGGACGTAGGCGCCAAGCTTGGCCGCGGCGTTGCCCGTTATGGCACCAAATACTATGGCAGCCTGGGCTATTACGCCGAAACCGTGCAGCAGGAAGGCTTTGAAGACACTCGCATCAGCGGCTTCTACGTCGGCGGTGGCGGCGGTTATAATTGGGATGAACTGGGCCTGGATATCCAGGCCGACTGGCATTTCGGCGACAACTACGAAGAGTTTTTCAACGGCAACGTCGATGTGCAAACGCTGTCCATTCGTACCGTACTGAGTTATCGCTTCTAATTGGTAATCGTCAATTGCTCAGGTAGAAAGGGCGTCGGAGTCAGGCTTCGACGTCAGGTTTTTCAGCCAGTAGCCACGACTGATCCGCCACCGGAACAACGCCACCTTACCCAGTTCCTCCAGCACCGTCACCCCGACCACGGCCCACAGCGGCCAGCCCAGCCAGAGCGCGACCAGCGCTGAAACAGGCACGGCCAGCAACCAGAGTGAAATGGCCTCGGTGAGCAACACAAACCGATTGTCGCCACCCGCCCGCAGAATCCCGATCACCGCCAACATATTGTGAGTGCGCACCGGCAAGCCAATGCAGTAGACCAGCCAGACACCGGCCAGTAACTCCCGAACCGGTGCTTCCACAAAGGCGAAAGCCCCAACGACCAGGGGTGTCATCAGCGCCAGTACAACCACCAGCAAGGCTGACGCCAGCGTAATTTTATTCAGGAAGAAATAGCACAGCGCCCGGGCTTCATCGTATTCGTGTCGGCCAAGGTGCTGACCAATCAGAATCGACGCCGCTATCCCAAAGCCGATGAACAGATCGACGATCACATTTTCCAGCGGCGACATCAGACTCATCGCCGCCAGAGGCGTTGCCCCCATATAGGCATAGACCAGAAAGAAGGCAAAAATACCGGCGCTCCACAGCCCCTCGTTCAGCATCAGCACCCGGCCATAACGCCAGACTTCCCAGAACCGCTCAGCGGACCATACCCAGACCACCTGCAAATGCCGTCTCAGCAAGAACAACAGCAAAGCCAATTCCAGCACCCGCGATAAAACAGACGCAAAGGCAACACCCGCCAAGCCAATATTAAGAACCGGAAAGGGACCAAACAGCACCAGATAGTTCAGAAGAGTATTGGTCAGCAGCGCCAGTCCGCTGGCCACCATTGGCCAAAGCGT
>DASSWT010000066.1:0-5224 GCA_035704555.1 Saccharospirillum sp.
CGGGTCGTTATCATTCTCAACGAGGTTTCGGCAAACCCTTTCTCGGCGAAGAGTTCTTCAGCAGAATCCAGAATGCGGGTGACGGTATCGGCTTGGCTCATGGTTCGGTCTCGGATATGGCATAGGCGAGGCTGACTACAACCCCAGTCACTGGTTACTTGATTGTGGTAGTCGCAGCCTGCTTTCGTGCGATTGTTTAAAACGACCGTTTAAAACGTGAATATACATGACTTATCGGCAGTTTGCAGGCCTTTTTCACCCGGTCGGACAGGAACCCTCCCTACCCTGCAGACATGCTGGTTGCGCAGGTGTAAAAACACCGATCGAAGCTGACAGCCAAGGGCATATCCTGTACTGTCAGCAGCAGGTATAGCTGGTGTGCCAGCAGACGATAGCGCTTGAAAAACGGCGGCCGGCCTATACTATTGATTCGGGTTCACATTATGGAGGTTTGCCCATGGCTGACTATCAAGGTACCGTCACGTCGCGTTCAGATTCGGCGCTGGCGACCAACAAAGTATTACGCAATACCTATCTGCTGTTGTCGATGACACTGGTGTTCAGTGCCGTTACGGCAATGATCGCCATGGCTGTCGGAATGCCTCAGGGTGGTGCGCTGATCATGATGCTTGCCGCAATCGGCATCGTCTGGTTTGTGCTGCCACGTGCTTATGATTCAAGCATGGGCATTGTCTGGACCTTCGCCTTCGCAGGCCTGATGGGTGCCAGCCTTGGCCCCATGCTGACTGCCTACCTGTCGCTGGCCAATGGCCCGTCCATTGTCGCACAGGCTCTGGGTGGTACTGCCCTGGTTACTTTCGGCCTGTCGGCTTATGCAGTGACCACGAAGAAAGACTTCAGCTTCCTGGGCGGCTTCGTCATGGTGGGCATGATCGTGGCCCTGGTCGCGATTCTGGCTAACCTGTTCCTGGCGATCCCGGCACTGAGCCTGGCAATCTCTGCTGGCGTGGTGTTGCTGATGTCTCTGTTGATCCTGTTCGACACAAGCCGCATTGTGAACGGTGGTGAAACCAACTACGTTCGTGCGACCGTGTCGCTGTATCTCGACATCTACAACCTTTTTGTCCACTTGCTGGTACTGGTTGGCGCTCTGTCGGACGACTGACAATTGAGTGAATATCGATTATCAAAGGCCGCTTTTAGCGGCCTTTTTTGTGTGTGATATGATGCGCCCATGAACATTCAACTGAACCTGTATCAAGCGCCCTGGCACCACGTTAGCCACCGGGACGCCCTCGCCTTCGCCCGAGCCAGCCTGGTCCGGGGAGATCGGATTGAACGGGTGTTTTTCTTTATGGATGCCGTCTACGTTGGGCTAACCAGTCAGTCTCCGGCCTCCGATGAAACCGCCTTGAGACAAGCCTGGCTCGAACTGGCAGCCGAGTCTGGCTGTGAGTTATTGCTGTGTATCGCCGCATCGGCCAACCGCGGACTGCTGAATGACACTGAGGCCGAACGATACCAGAGCCCCATATCGACCGTGGCGGAGCCGTTTCAACTGGTCGGACTGGGGCAATGGGCGCTGGGTTATGGTGAGGCAGACAAGGTGGTGAGTTTTCGATGAACACAACGGTAAACGCCTCAACCGAACAAGGCTCGGATCACTTCGACACCCTGGTGCTGATCACCCGTCCGCCCTATCAGGGCCGGCGCAGTGAGGAAATCCTGGAAGCCGTGATGAGCCTGGCGCTGTTTGACCGCGACCATGCCGTGGTGTTTTTTGACCAGGGCCTGGGGTGGCTGGCCGATGGCCAGGCGCCTGGTGACAGCAAAAGCCTCAACAAGCAACTGAGCGCCCTGCCAATGTACGGCAGTGAGGCCCTATTTTACTGCGCCAGCCATCAGCATCGGGTTTTGGGGCAAACGATCGCCCGGGATGACGTTCAGGCCTGTTCACTGGCGCAATTGGCCCACTGGTTACGACAGGCCCGTTATGTAGAGGTGTTTTAATGGCCCTACTTACCCTGACCTCTTTGCCCAGTGACACGCAGCAGGAACTCTTTGATCTGTGGCTGCAGACGAATGACGTTGTATTGCTTCGCGAAGATGCCCGGCCCCTGATGTGGCAACCAAACCCGACGCGTGCTCTGGGGTGTATCCGCCAATCGGATGCCGACGCCCTGGGTGGTCACCGACACCCGGACTGGACGGTGATTACCGATCAGCAATGGGCCGACCTGGTCGCCGAACACCAGCCACAACTGACCTGGTAGTGCGCGCTCTTAACCACACTGCTGGTTCCACCCAATCTGCGAGTGAACGAATTGACTGAGAGAACGATGACAGCCACCTTTGAAACCGACCATCTTGGCTTTTTACTCGATGCGCGGCGCTGGACGCCTGAGTGGTGCCTGGAGGTTGCCGGTCAGCAAGGGCTCGCGCTGACCGATCAGGACATGGCCATCGTCGAATCATTGCGTGACTTCTACTTTGAATATGATCTCTCGCCCGCGATGCGCCCCCTGGTCAAGCATCTGAAAAATCAGTTTGGCGCCGAGGTAGGTAACAGCATTTTCCTGATGCAACGCTTTGGTGAAAGCCCAGCGCGCATGCTGGCCCTGCTGGCCGGCCTGCCCAAACCCAAGAATTGTCTGTAACACCCCACCCTTTACTGTTGGACTGAACATGACTGAAACCCTCAAGTTTGCCGACCTGATCCGTGCCCTCGGCCGCGGCAAGAATGGCAGCCGCTCGCTGACCCGGGAAGAAGCGGGTTTCGCCATGCAGGAAATCTGGCATCAGCGCGAAACCCAGGCCCAATTGGGTGCCCTGCTGATGCTGATGCGGGTAAAAGAGGAAACGGCTGAAGAACTGGCCGGCATGGCGCAGGCCGTGCGCGACGAACTCAGCAACTGGTCCGGCCAGCCCATGCAGATCGATTGGCCCGCCTACGCCGGAAAACGCCGGCAACCTTCCTGGTATGTGCTGGCCGCCAAAGCCCTCACACAAGGAGGCTACCCAGTGTTTATGCACGGCGGCGGTGAGCACACCGCCGGTCGCCAGTACGCCCGCCAGGCCTGTGTTGCTCTGGGCATCCCCGTCGCGACTTCATGGCAGGATGCAGCGGCTCTGAGCCAGGAACATTCAATGGTTTACTGCCCGCTGGACAGCTTTGCGCCTACCCTCTCGCACATCATCGATATGAAACGGGAACTTGGGTTGCGCTCGCCGGTTAACACCCTGGTTCGCAACCTGAACCCAACCGGGGCACAGGTAACCCTGCAGGGGATGTTTCACCCCAGCTACAAAGCCCTGCATCACGATACCGCCGGGTTGCTCGGTGATTCACACAACGTCGTGCTCAAAGGGGACAGCGGCGAGTTTGAGGTTAGGCCCGATTCCGACACGAAAGTGTTGATTCACAGCCCTCATCACCCTGGGCAAGTCGATATTCCCAGACGGCTGCCACAACGAGCGGTGCGACCGGACGAACCCTCGCTGTCGCTGTTGCAGGCAACCTGGGCGGGTGAATCGACCCCCAACTACGGCCTGGCGGCCATTCAGGACACCATGGCACTGGTACTGATGGTCGCCGACGGCCTCACCCTGGAGGATGCCCGGAGCAAAGCTGAATCTCTCTGGCAGCAACGTTTGACTGCTGTCTGAACGGGTAGCCGGCACTGCCCGGAGCGAATCACCCTAATTCCCGAAGTGGCACGCGTCTTGAAATAACCTCCTTATCGGCGGTTATTTCCGTAATAAACCGCCGATATCGCACCAAAAGTGAGCTCAGACCTGACACTGTGATTCAAAGCGACGCTCGGAGGCTGCAGTAATGCCCGAACCCCTACCCATGCATTTGAACGCCCCTCAACTGAAAATACTGATGGGTGCTGTCTTCTTTATTGGTATAACCCTGGCGTTAGCGGCCATTGCCGTTCTGGGAGCCGCCATTCTCGGTTTGCTGCCGGTATCGTCCGCCGGCTACGGCCTAGCCCCGCTAATCAGCGGCATCGCCTCGGTTTCTGCGGCGGTATTTCTGTCGCACTGATGCATTTAAGGCAGTAAAAATGGTGCCGTTACTTCAGTGTTTGCCAGTTAGTCTGGCAAACACTGGTAAAAATGGCTCCAGCCACCCGACTTACTTGGCCGTCACCGCAGCGCCCACCCAGTTAAGACGTTCGTGAAGTGACACTACTTCACCGACTATAATCAAGGTAGGCGCTTGAGGTGGATCCTCTTTAACGAGGTCCGGCAGGGTCGCCAACGTACCCACCCAGAGCCTCTGATCCGGAGTGGTGCCCTTCTGTACCAGCGCGATGGGTGTATCGGCTGATCGCCCATGCTGAATCAGCTTGTTGCAGATCTTCTCAAGCCCCATCAGGCCCATGTAAAACACCACAGTCTGTTGTGGGCTTGCCAGCTCGTTCCAGGGCAGATTCAGACTGCCGTCTTTTAAATGGCCGGTCACAAAGCGCACTGACTGGGCGTAGTCCCGGTGTGTCAGGGGGATACCGGTATAGGTTGAGCAACCCGAAGCGGCCGTGATGCCGGGCACCACCTGAAATGGAATACCTCGCTCGGCCAGCAAATCGATCTCTTCACCACCACGACCGAAGATAAAGGGGTCACCTCCCTTCAGCCTCAGAACTTTCTTGCCTTCCAGCGCCAGATCCACCAGGCGCTGATTGATGTCCTGTTGCGGTACAGCATGGTCGGACCGCTGCTTGCCGACATACAAACGCTCGGCATCGCGACGCACCAGATCCATAATGGCATCCGATACCAGGCGGTCATACAACACCACATCGGCCTGCTGCATCAGACGCAGCGCCTTGAACGTTAGCAAGTCCGGATCACCGGGCCCGGCGCCGACCAGATAGACTTCGCCGTGCTGCTTGTCACCAGGTGCATCAATCATCGCCTTTAGCTGATGCTCAGCCTGCTCCATCCGCCCCGCATATACATGCTCGGCCACGGTGCCACCCAGCACTTTCTCCCAGAAATACCGCCGGTCGTCCAAGCTGGTAAATCGTTTCTTAACCGTATTGCGAAAACGAGATGCCAGTTGTGCCAGGTGGCCATAACTGGCGGGAATCGTACTCTCCAGCTTCGCCCGAACCGAACGCGCCAGCACAGGCGCCTGGCCACTGGAGGTAATGGCGATAATCAGCGGGTCACGATCAACAATGGAGGGGAAAATAACATCGCACAACTCAGGAGAATCGACCACGTTAACCAGGACACCACGCGCACGCGACTC
>DASSWT010000143.1:0-4321 GCA_035704555.1 Saccharospirillum sp.
CCCCACTCCTCATCGGTGCAGTCGTCCGGGTTTTCGGGGCGAGAGAGGTGCGCCTGGCCCTTGGGGTGGAACTCCTCTTCTTCCCGGTGTTCGCCGCAATAGGGGCAATAAATGTAAAACATACTGCGTTACCTCGCTCAGTGCGCCACGCCAGCGGCGCCGTGTTCATCGACCAGAGCCCCGTTGTGGAAGCGGAACATGGAAAATGGTTTGGCCAGTTCGTTAGCCTCGCCCTTGGCCAGAGTGGCCGCGAAAACGTGGCCGGACCCCGGGGTCGCCTTGAAGCCGCCGGTGCCCCAGCCGCAGTTGAAAAACAGGTTTTCAACCGGGGTATCGGAGATGATCGGGCAGGCATCCGGGCAGGTATCGACAATGCCGCCCCACTGGCGGTTCATCCGCACCCGGCTGAACATCGGGAACATCTCGACGATGGCCTGCAGGGTATGTTCGACCGTCGGGTAGGAGCCGCGCTGACCGTAACCGTTGTAGCCATCGATGCCGGCGCCGATCACCAGGTCGCCCTTGTCGGACTGGGAGATGTAGCCATGCACCTGGTTGGACATGACCACGGTATCCAGAATCGGCCGGATCGGTTCGGAGACCAGCGCCTGCAGCGGGTGGGATTCAATTGGCAACTGGAAACCGGCCATTTTCGCCAGTACGCCGGAGTTACCGGCCACCACGCAGCCAATACGATCACCGTAGATAACCCCATGCTGTTTGGTGCTCACGCCGACGGCGGCACCGTCTTCGGTAATAATGTCGTCGACTTCGCACTGCTGCAGCAGATCCACGCCCATGGCATCGGCGGCGCGGGCATAGCCCCAGGCCACCGCATCGTGACGAGCCACACCGGCACGAGGCTGCCAGGAGGCACCCAGAATCGGGTAGCGGGCATTGGACGAACAATCCAGAATCGGCACGATCTCCTGCACGCCTTGAGTATCCAGCGCCTCACTGTCGATGCCGTTCAGGCGGTTGGCGTTCACCCGGCGCTGAATATCGCGCATGTCCTGCAGGGTGTGGCCCAGGTTCAGCACGCCGCGCTGGGAGAACATGACGTTGTAGTTCAGCTCCTGCGACATGCCTTCCCACAGCTTCATGGCGTGTTCGTACAACAGCGCCGCTTCATCCCACAGGTAATTGGAGCGCACGATGGTGGTGTTCCGCGCCGTGTTGCCACCGCCCAGATAGCCCTTTTCGACCACCGCCACGTTGGTGATGTTGTGCACCTTGGCCAGATAGTAGGCCGTCGCCAGGCCATGGCCGCCGCCGCCGACGATGATGACGTCGTACTTCTTTTTCGGTTTGGGATTGCGCCAGACCCGCTGCCAGTTCTCGTGGTAGGTAAGGGCATGTTTCAGCAGTCCGAATCCGGAATATTTCTGCATGTTCGGGTCCTCTCAGGTGGCCATCGGATAAGCGGATGCCAGGGGTGACTCAGTGCTCGACGTAACTAGGTCCCACTATGCCCCGGGGCAGAGGTGTGGGACAAGTTGCTAGGATGGTAGGCTCACGCCCCCGGTTACACCTGCTTACTCACGACACCAAGGTGAAGATTTGCGACAGGGGCTGGGAGGGCAGAAAACGAGTGGTCAGTTACGGAGTTAGCCACCAGCTGAGTGTCAGGTGCCGGGTAACCCTATCTGGGGAAGTCTGAGGCATGGATGCCGAAGTCTAGGCCCCATGGACGGGTTCACGCCGACCCCAGATAGGGTTACCCGGTGCCTGACACGGACTCATGGCACCAAGGGAAACCCGAACTCCGGAACTTGGTTAGCATTCGATGACATTGACGGCCAGGCCGCCGCGCGAGGTCTCTTTGTATTTATCCAGCATGTCCCGGCCGGTATCGCGCATGGTGCGGATGACCTTGTCCAGCGAGACGAAGTGCTCGCCATCACCACGCAGCGCCATAACGGCGGCGTTGATAGCTTTAATGGCACCGACCGCATTGCGTTCGATGCAGGGCACCTGAACCAGCCCGCCAATGGGGTCGCAGGTTAGGCCGAGGTGATGCTCCATGCCAATTTCTGCCGCGTTCTCGACCTGCTCCGGAGTGCCGCCGGTTACGGCAGCCAGGCCAGCGGCCGCCATGGCGCAGGCGGAGCCGACTTCACCCTGGCAACCCACTTCGGCGCCGGAAATCGAGGCGTTTTCCTTGAACAGAATGCCAATGGCCGCCGCCGTTAACAGGAAATTGATGATGCCGTCTTCGTTGGCATTGGGGCACCAGTTCCAGTAGTAATGCAGCACGGCCGGAATGATGCCGGCCGCGCCGTTGGTGGGGGCGGTCACCATGCGGCCACCGGCGGCGTTTTCTTCGTTCACTGCCAGGGCATAGAGATTGACCCAATCCATGGCGCTGAGCGAGGGTGAGATCAGGTCTTGCCGGTCGATGTCCATTAACGAGGCGTGGAGCTTCGCCGCCCGCCGTTTAACCTTGAGGCCGCCGGGCAGAATGCCTTCGTTTTTGATGCCGTTTTGCACACACTCCTGCATCACCTGCCAGATATGCAAAATGCCCTCGCGCACCTCGGCCTCGCTGCGCCAGACCTGTTCATTGGCCATCATCACGCCGGCAATGGAGAGCCCGTGAGTCTTGCACTGAACCAGCAGGTCGACGCCGCTTTTGAATGGATGGGGCAGGGGCGTTTTGTCTTCCACAATCCGGTCTGCACCCGCTGCCTTTTCATCGACCACAAAGCCGCCGCCAACGGAGTAGTAAGTGCGCTGGCGTATGGTTTCGCCCCCGGCATCGACGGCGGTAAACATCATGCCGTTCGGGTGGTAGGGCAGGGACTCCTTGCGGTGGTAGGTGAGGTCGGTCGCCTCAACGAACACGATGCGATGCTCCCCGTTTAGAAGCAACGCCTCCTCGGCGCGAATCGCCTCCATTCTGGGGTTCAGAATAGCGGGGTCGATGGTGTCCGGGCGGTGGCCTTCGAGTCCGAGTACCACCGCCGGGCCGGTGCCATGGCCTTTACCGGTCGCACCCAGTGAGCCGTACAGCTGAATATCGACGCGAGCAACCTCGGTAAGTTGCCCGGCTTTTTTCAGCCCCCGCGCAAAGCGGCGGGCCGCCTGCATGGGCCCCACGGTGTGGGAGCTGGAGGGGCCGATACCGACTTTCAACATATCAAACAAACTGATGGCCACGGCGGTTCTCTCTTTAGTAGATAGTTTTGAGCTGCGAGCTGCGAGTTATTAGCTAAAAGCTCCCAGCTCGAAGCTCACAGCTTTCTCTTCACCCGTACGCTGGGAAGTCCCGGCACAGCTGACTGACTTTGTCACGAACCTGACCAATGGCCACACTCGCATCGCCGGCTTGCAAGGCATCGAGAATATCGGCGATCCAGCTGGCCAGTTCGCGGCTTTCCGGCTCTTTCAGGCCACGGGTGGTAATTACTGGTGAGCCGATGCGCAGACCGGAGGTAACAAACGGCGATTGCGGGTCGTTCGGTACGGCGTTTTTATTGACGGTGATGTGCGCTTCACCCAGGGCCGCGTCGGCGTCTTTACCGGTCAGCCCCTGCTTGACCAGGCTGAGCAGAAACAGGTGGTTCTCGGTACCGCCGGAGACAATGTCGTAGCCGCGTTCGACCAACACCTCGGCCATGGCCTGGGCATTGCGAACGACCTGTTGCTGATAGCGCTTGAACCCGGGCTCGGCGGCTTCCTTGAAGGCAACAGCCTTGGCGGCGATGACGTGCATCAGCGGGCCGCCCTGGCCGGCGGGAAATACCGCTGAATTGAATTTCTTTTCCAGGTCCGGCTGGCCCAGCGACAGAATCAGACCACCACGCGGCCCGCGCAGGGTCTTGTGAGTGGTGGTAGTCACCACATGGGCGTGCGGCAGCGGGTTGGGGTAGACGCCAGCGGCGACCAGACCGGCCACGTGCGCCATGTCGACCATCAGATAGGCGCCGACCGCATCGGCGATTTCACGAAAGCGTGCCCAGTCGACAACGCGGGAATAGGCCGAGAAGCCTGCGACGATCATGCCCGGCTTGTGCTCTTTTGCCAGGGCTTCAACCTGGTCGTAGTCGATTTCACCGGTCGCCTCGTTCAGGCCGTATTGAACGGCGTTGTAAATCTTGCCCGAGAAGCTGACGTGGGCACCGTGGGTCAGGTGGCCGCCATGGGCCAGGCTCATGCCCAGTACGGTATCGCCCGGCTTAAGCAGCGCCATGTATACCGCCGCGTTGGCCTGGGAGCCGGAGTGTGGCTGCACATTGGCATAGTCGGCGCCGAACAGGGCCTTGGCCCGGTCGATCGCCAGTTGTTCCACCCGGTCTACGTGCTCACAGCCGCCGTAGTA
>DASSWT010000113.1:0-21892 GCA_035704555.1 Saccharospirillum sp.
GGGTGGCTTGGTTTTGGCATTGCCGACCACCAGGCCAAGCAGGTAAACGGCCAGAAAGCCACTCCCGCCCAATCGGTTAACGCCGGCAAAGACTACCAGTCCAAAGGAGACAATCAGGATGGCATAGAGCCCTTCGGCCAGACGCAACCGTTTCAGCAAACCAATCAGTACCCAACCTCCGAACACACCGATCAAACCCCCGAGCAGAAACTGCAGCAGCACTAGCTGTAGCAAGGATCCGGGTGTGAACTGGGCCGAACCGGTCAGCAGTTCGATCATGATCACCACGAGCAGAATGGCCATCGGGTCGTTGGCACCCGATTCGATCTCAAGCGTGCCCCCTACCCGTTCATTCAACCGAATGCCGCTGTTGCGCAGCAGATTGAAGACCGCCGCGGCGTCGGTTGAGCCGACAATGGCACCCAGCAGCAAACCATAGCGCATATCGACGCCCAGCAACCAGGTGGCAAAGAGCCCAACCCCGGTTGCCGTGAGTATCACCCCGGCCGTCGCCAGGGTAACGGAGGGCCAGAGCGCGGCCCGGAAGGTGCTGCGCTTGGTGCGCATGCCGCCATCGAGCAGAATAACCGATAACGCCAGGTTGCCGACCAGAAAGGCCAGATCAAAGTTATCAAAGGGAATGCCGCCCAGGCCATCTTCGCCGGCGAGCATCCCGACGCCCAGAAACAGCAACAGGAACGGCAGCCCCAGCCGCACGGTCAATGAGCTGGCGATGATGCCAATCAGCAGCAATAAGCCGGCAATCAGTAAAAATGTATTGGTGTCGACCATCAGAGCCGTACTTCCTTTGCAGTCTCAGTCATTGCGGATCCAGATCAGGCCTGGCTTCTATCGGGTTCACGCGGGTGGCCGAAAGATAGGACGATGCTGCCTTGCCCAGATGTATTTCATTCCAGACCAGATCTTCAATAAAGCGCTCTTTCAGCATCCGGGCCTTGTGCCGGTCCGGGTCGCGCTGGTGCCACTGAAATGCAATCCGGCAGGCGGTGGCCAGGCTGCGATCACTCCGCGCAGTTTCCAGGTACTGGTCTGTGGCGCTGATCAGGTCGAGCTCGCTCCAACTCGCCAACGCCCGTTCCAGCTCTGCTTTAAGATTGTCCTGGGCCTTTGACTCCAGATCGGCGACCAGAGCGGGCAGTGATTCGACCAGGGCATCACTCAGCGTAGTGTACTGCCCTGCCCGCGCCAGTTGCTTAAGCCAATGGTGGGCCTGGGTGGTAAGTGTGAGGTTTACCGGGGACTGGGCCAGGCGTCTTTCGCGCCGGCGCCGACGTCGGGCCGACAGGGTTTTGCGTAATCGATCCCAGTCGGATCGGTCGAGGTTGTGTTCCAGCAGCGTCTGCAACGCATCGCAGTCAGGGTGAGTCGGCGTCTGCACATAGCGGCACTGATGAATGCGTTCAGTCAGATGGGCCAGCCCTTGTTGATGCGCCGGATGCGCCTCGTCCAGCAACCAGCCCGGCTGGGACAGCTGGTATTCAAGCCAGTCGAGCGTGTCGAACCAGTCGTCGGGTCTGATGTGAAAGCGTGGACGAGTCATATTGTCTACACGGTAGATTATATTGCGTCAGTATCGCGACTTTCACCTCAGGGTACAAGCCCCTGGGCTGGCTGTGTTGATTCAGATCAAGCCCAGCTCCAGTGCTTTCAGCACGGCCCGGGTACGATCCCGCACGTTCAGCTTGGCCAGTATATTGGAGACGTGATTCTTGATGGTACCTTCGGATTTGAAGATGGCGCGTGAAATCTCCTTGTTGCTGTACCCCCCGGCCATTAACCGGACAATCTCAATTTCGCGTTGTGTCAGGGGTTCCTGAACCGGGTCCCGCTCCACCTTGGTGTCGGTTTGCAGTTCGGTAAAGCCCTTCAGTACCCGCTCGGTCACAGCTGGCTGAATCAGGGTTTCGCCGCGGTGCACCGCGTCAATGGCCCCGACCAGGCTCTCCAGCGACACATCCTTCAGCAGAAACCCCCGGGCGCTCGCCCGAATGGCACTGAGTACCAGTTCGTGATCATCGAAAGTTGTGAGAATGATGACCGGAATGGTGCTGCCCTGCCCGGTCAGTGTTTTGAGGGTTTCGATGCCATCGAGCCGCGGCATGCGAATGTCCATCAGTATCACGTCGGGCGTTATTGTGTTCAGCGCCTCCAGCGCTTCCACGCCATCGCTGGCTTCGCCCAGAATGTTGATATGGCCGGCCAGTTGCAGAAGCGATTTGATGCCTTCGCGTACCAGGGTCTGGTCGTCGACCAGCATGACGTTGACTGACTCGCTCATAGCGACTCCATAACAGGGATGGTGATGTTGAGTTTGAATCCGGCCCCCGTGGCCACATCGAGTTTGCCTTTCAGCGCCTCTATGCGCTCGCGCATGCCTCTGAGCCCCGCGCCTTCACGCCAGTCGAGCTGGCAGCCGCCGTTGTCAGTAATGGTGAGTTCTATATCGGTGACACCACGTTGCAGTTCAATGTCCATTTCACTGGCATTGCCGTGCTTGAGGGTGTTGGTGACGGCCTCCTGAATGCAGCGAAACAGGGCTTCGGCCACTTCGATATCCGCCACACTGATGTTGTCGTCCATATGCAGGTTGATGCGTAACCGGGGAATCTGGGAAATCAATGCTTCCAGCGCCTCACGGAGGCGGATGCTGGAGTCTCCGCGCATTTCATGAACCGTATTGCGCACATCGGTCAGCAGCAGGCGCGATAGCTGGTGGGTTTCCTCGATGCGGGTACGGGTCTCGCCCTCGGTAGTGTAGGTCAGGTATTGCAGTTTCAGAATCAGCGCTGTCAGGTGATGGCCCAGGCCGTCGTGCAGGTCCCGTGCGATGCGAATGCGCTCGGTTTGTTTTGCAGACTCTTCCAGCAGGGCCTGGGTGGCGAGTAACTCGCGGTTCAGAATGGTGATCTGGTCGCGTGCTTCCTGTTCCTGGATTACACGCTGGCTCATCAGCAGGGCGAACACATGAAAGGCAGCGCCCAGAGCCGTCCAGATAATGGCGTCCGGCTCACCCCAGATAAACGCCAGATCGATCAGCACCAGAAGCAGAACGGTCAGATAGGAGACCGCCCGGGACATCAGAAACGGCAGTTGCGCCGCCAACGAGACGCTCAGAATGGCGATCACCCCGGAGTCGGCAACAAACCGTATACCCAATACCGCCAGAAACTGCACGGCGAAGGACAACTGCCGGATGCGCATGTCCATACGCTGATATTGCTGTTCGCGGGTGGTATAGAAAAACCCGACGATAAATAGCAGTAGCAAGGCGACGATGACGAACAGGCGAATTTGCCCGGCTTCGGTATTGGCCGGGGCATTGCTCAGCGTCAGATAGCAGACGATGGCCCAGGCAATATAGCCCATAACGCCCTCGAGCGATTGCGTCAGGCGGTGCACGGGTAGGCCATGTCGTGTGGTGAATCGTTTCATGAGCCTAGTGTATCCTGAGAACCGCGGAGCGCCCACATCCGAAGGTCACCTTGTCAGTGCCGGCCCGGCTCGCGCATACTTCAATCATTGATGATGAAACCGGTATTTGAACCTGAAACCGGGCTGATCGCATCTTAAGTCTGAGGAGAGCCCCTGTTGAACGCCCCCTACCCGGCCCCCGCCCCGGTGTTTGATAACCTGACTGAGATGGGTAACCCGTTTCGTGACCGGGTGACGCCGAGCAACTTCCTAGAACAGTCTGCGCGTATCAGCAGCACGGACTTGCAGGCAGACCTGCAACGCACCAGTGAGTTTCTGTATAGCTATCGTGGCAGCCCGGATACCTTCGCCAGTTACCGGCGCGAAATAGAGCGGTTTGTGCAGTGGTGCTGGCTCATACAGGGGTTGTCACTGGCGGAAGTGCGACGCCAGCACATCGAGCAATTTGTCGAGTTCTGCCAGAACCCGCCGCGGCACTGGATCGGCACCAAGAGTGTCGCCCGCTTCCTGAACGCCGGCGGTGAACGGACGATTAACCCGGAATGGCGCCCCTTTGTGGCAAAAGTATCCAAGCGCGACCATAAACTCGGCGTGGCCGCCGACCCGAAAGCCTATGTGTTGAGCCAGAGCGGTCTCCAGGCGATTTTTTCGGTGTTAAGCACCTATTTCAATTACCTGATTCAGGAAGAGCACGTTGAACTGAACCCAGTGGCCCAGATTCGCCAGAAGGGTAAATTCCTGCGTAAACGCCAGGGTTCACAGGCCATTCGGCGGTTATCGGAAGCCCAGTGGCATGAAGTGTTGAACGCCATGGATCAGGCCTTGCCTGAAGACCCTCCCCGTTTTGAGCGTGCTCTGTTCATCATGAGCTGCCTGTTCGGCATGTATTTGCGCATATCGGAACTGGCCGAGTCGGATCGCTGGCAGCCCAGCATGGGTGATTTTAACAAGGATGCCCAGGGCAACTGGTGGTTTACAACGGTCGGTAAGGGCAACAAGGAGCGTGACATCTCGGTTTCCGATGCCATGCTCGATGCGCTGCGCCGCTTCCGGAGCTTTCTGGGCATGACACCCTTGCCACTCCCCGGTGAGTCGAGCCCGCTAATTCCCAAGATTCGCGGTAAGGGCGGCATCAGCAGTACCCGGCAGATCCGCTTTATTGTGCAGGACTGTTTTGATCGGGCCATCGAACGGCTCAGAGCCCAGGGCGAACCCGAGGAGGCCGATGCCCTGCAGGCAGCAACCGTACACTGGTTACGCCACACCGGTATTTCCGAAGACGTGAAAATGCGGCCCCGGGAGCACGTTCGCGATGACGCGGGCCATGGCTCCAGCGCCATCACCGATCGCTACATCGATGTCGAGCGCCAGGCGCGCCACAACTCAGCCCGGGGCAAGAAAATCAGCCCGGTTTAGAAAGTCAACACTGCTCTCCAAGCTTCTGCGGTCTGGTTGTACCTTGGTGCCATGAGTCCGTGTCATGCACCGGGTAGACCTATCTGGGGTCGGCGTGGACCCATCCATGGGGCCTAGACTGAAGCATCCATGCTTCAGACTTCCCCAGATAGGTCTACCCGGCACCTGACACTCAATTCTTTGCAAACTCTGATACTTGAGTAAACAGGCGCCCCTCCAATCAGTCGTCTTCATTGTCCCGGCCGATGATTCGGGCCGGGGAGCGCATGGTTACGAATTCTTCTGCGGCTGTGGGGTGAATGCCGATGGTGCGATCGAAGTCGGCCTTGGTTGCACCCGCTGTCATGGCGACAGCGATCCCCTGAATGATTTCGCCGGCACTCTCCCCCACCATATGAGCCCCGATCACGGCGCGGGATTCGCAGTCGACCAGCAGCTTCATCAGGGTTCGTTCCGGGTTTCCGGACAGGGTGTTTTTCATGGCTTTGAAATTGGCTTCATAGACTTCCACGCGCTCGTAGTGTTTTGCCGCCTCGGCTTCCGTCATGCCTACAGACGCAATGGTGGGCTGACAGAACACAGCCGTTGGAATCAGGTTGTAATCGATCGCACGCGGCGTATCGCCGAACAGATAATCGGCAACATACATGCCTTCCGCCAGGGCCACCGGCGTCAGCTGTAGCCGGCCGATGACGTCACCCAGCGCAAAGATATGCGGGACATTGGTCTGATAATGTTCATTGACCTCCAAATGCCCGGCGGATGCCGCTTCAACGCCGGCCTTCTCAATATCCAGACCATCCAACAATGGGTTTCGCCCTATCGCACTGACGATCAGATCGGTCTCGCGTTCGCTGCCGTTGGACAGCGTCGCCCGGTAGCGGCCAGAGTCCAGCTTTTCGACGCGGGATATTTCGCGGTTATACAACAGTTCAATACCGGCCTGCTCCAGCTCACTGGAGACAAATTCACGAACATCATCGTCAAAACCGCGCAAAACGGGCTCACCGCGATGCAGCAAGTGCGTTTTCGCACCCAGGCCATTGAAGATACCGGCGAATTCGACGGCGATGTAGCCGCCGCCGATCACTATTACGTCTCGCGGGAAGGTATCGAGGTAGAACACCTCATTGGAGCTGATGATGTGCTCGGCGCCATCGATCTCTGGCATTATCGGCCAACTGCCCGTCGCGATCAGGATGTTGGCAGCGCTGATTTCACGGTCGTCGATCGCGACGGTATGATCATCGATGAATCGGCCATGGCCATGTATAATTTCGACCCCGGCGCGGCTCAATAATCCATCATAAACACCGTTTAACCGTTTGATTTCGTTGGTCTTATTATCTCTCAATGTCGCCCAGTCAAACACGGGTTTTTTGTCTACCGTGTAGCCATAACCCTCTGAATCCTTAAACGTTTGTGAGAATTCCGAGGCGTAAACAAAGAGTTTTTTCGGCACGCAGCCAACGTTAACGCAGGTACCACCCAGATAACGGGACTCAATGATGGCGACTCTCGCCCCTTTTGTGGCTGCCATGCGTGCCGCACGGACACCACCGGACCCAGCGCCGATAACAATGAGGTCGTAGTCATAGGATGAGAAGGTCATAGTATATTCCCGTTCAAATGTAAAAAACCGGCTAATCCGGTTTTTGAGCTGTTAGCTATTAGCTCCGAGCTGCGAGTTATTTGCTGTTAGCTCGTAGCTCGTAGCTAACAGCTCAATCATCCCTTAAGCCGCCGCTTCCACATAATTGGGATTTGCCCGGAACAAGACGACTTCAGTGAGGTCAGCCCCCATCTTAATATCGGCAAAGCGCTCGTAGCCAAGGCTTTCATAGAAACTCAGATAGCGGTTGTTGCCGGTATCCAGAAAAACCCCGATCGACTGGGCGTCGTCGCTGACCTGCTGATGCACGGTTTCCATTAACAGGCGCCCAAGGCCCTGCTTTTGAAACTCGGGGTGTATGCCGATCAGGCTCACTGTGCGGTGGGCTTTGTTTGGCAGGCTGCGCTGTACATCGTTGAAATACTGGATGTAACGGCGTGTGCCTTCAAAACCAGCAGTCAGAGTCATTTTCAGGCGCCACAGAAACTGGCGGGAAATGTCCATTTTCAGACCAACGTCGCTGACAAAGGCCACTCCCAACACCCGCCGATCAAGCTTATGAACCACACCCAACACGGTTTCACCTCGCTCAAAGTGCAGACGAATCAATTCCCGAATGGTTGCCCTGATGCGCTGCTTGTAGCCCGGACGACGGCTGTTGAGTAAATACTTGAACGTAGGTTCGTCTTTATATGAATGGTACAACAGCGACCGTGCCTGGCGACTGCAGCTTTCATCCAGTGCCATGACTTCGACGTCGTTTAGATCAATAGTCGCCATACTGACTCCATAACCTCTGAATTTTTGTTTTTACTCAAGTTTCGGAGTTCGCACAAAACGAGCGGCGGGTGCCGGGTATGCCTCTGTGGGGAAGTCCGCAGCAGGGACTAAAACGCCTGGAGCGTTTTAGCATGAGCGAAGCGAGCCCGAAGGGTGAATCCCACGGAAGGGATTCATATCCTGCGGCCTAGGCTCCATGGACGGATTAACGCCGACCCCACAGAGGCATACCCGGCATCCGGTGCGGGCCCATGCCTTTGAGGTGAACCGAACTCCGGAACTTGAGTCATTATTGACCATAGCGATGCTTATTGGTCGTTATATTGCCAGTATTCAGACCGGGTTGAAATGATCCAGATCAGCGGCTGAAGCTGGCCTGTACCGATACTTGCCCGGCCCGGTCGGTTGCTTCCAGCGTTAGCTGGGCTGCATTAATGCCCCGCCCTTCCAGGGCTCCCAGCCAGCGCATCAGGTTGGAGAAGCGCACGCTGTCTACCCGAACGCGAATTTGCTCGCCATCGGGCTCAAAGCTTTGAATCACCACGCCGAAACGGTTGGCCTGGTTGCGCACCTCGGCATTCAGTGAACCGCCCGCTGCAGGCGATGCGGAGTTGCTGCCGGCTGTCGCCATGGCCAGAGGAGCGCGCTCTACCAATTGCCGGTAGGTTTCCTCGGCCGCTCTCAGGTCGGCCTGGGTTGATTCGCGCCAGGCCAGGGTTGGGTTGATGATGCCGAACCAGAGTACCAGCAGGCCAACGGTGACCAGCAATACCGACAAGGCGCGACGATCGCGGGTTGGCAAACCTTGCCAGCGCGTCGTTAGCGGTTCCAGCAAGGTGGCGGTTTGAACGGTCATGATTGCACCTCCCGGGTGGCACGATAGCGTCCGCGCACCGCATCTTGATCCTGACTGGCCGAATACTCAACGCTGTAGCCGGCCTGCTCGAGACGACGCTTCAATTGCTCGAAGGCGCCAAATGCATCTGCCTGAGCATCGCCGTTCTGGGTCACGGTAAACAGCATTTCCCGGCGGTTGGCCTGGTAGCGAAAATCCTCCAGCACCAGACCGGAGTCGAGTGTGCCCAACGCATCCATCGCCGCAAGAACCGAGTTTCCGCCGCTGTCGGCGGGCTGCTGCATAGCTTGAATCCGGTTATCCAGTTCACGCACCATCAGTGGTTGCTGAATGCGTTTGTCCTGACCAAACACTTGTTTGAACACGGCCTCACTGGCTGCCCAGGTAGACTCGGCTTCGGCTTTATCCTGCCAGCCCTGGCTGATGGTCAGGCCGGCCCAGACGACCAGTGCAAAACTGGCCGCCATCGCCGTAGGGACCCAATAGGCGCTGTGCCCGCTGGATTTACGCAAGGCAAAGGGGCCGGTCATCAGGTTGCCCTGATAGCGGGTGTCGGCCACGGTTTCGTCCCATTGTGGCAGGTCGGTTTCGGGTTGGACCTGCCAGTTGACGTCATCGCCGGCTGCTTCGAGTTCTGTTTTCAGGGTCCGGCCCAGGTCGTCGGCACTGCGGCTGGTCAGGGTAATCTGCAGAGCGGTTTCGTCGAGATTCTGGCTGCGTTTCCACAGTTCAAACCACTGCGAAAAGCCATTCGGGTGGATCTGGTGCAGTTCCCAGCCAGCACGACACAGTACCCGGCCCGGGTTGACGTCGATACTGACGTCCTGGGTTTCCGGTTTGCTGACCTGGCAATAGCCCGCATCAAACGCCTGTACCAGCGTAAAGCCGCCTTCGGCCAGGGTTTCCTGCAGTTCGCGCAGGCGTTGGGTTTCTATAACCAGCACCGGAAGGCTGCCCTGATTGGGCTTGGCCAGCGGAACGATGTGCAAGCTGTCGATGTCCTGGGCGAGCTGTTCCTCGGCGGCAAAGCGCAATACCGCCTCGGGGATGCGTCTCGCGCCGCCGGGAACGGTTACCTGCAAGGAGGTAAACCCCTGATGCGGCAGATACAGACGCGTCGTGACCGCATCCAGGTTTTTGTTCTGGCGTTCCAGTTGCAAGTCATCCCAACGACCGTCCCGGACCTCGGTTGACTCGGACCAGCGCCACCGCAGCTGGGTGGGGTCCTGCCAGAAAATCGAAATGTGCACGTTCATGAATACTCCAGCGAATTCATTGGGGGTCGTCCTTGGTGGTATCGCCCGGTGTCCGGTTGGCTTCGGTGCTGGCCTGGGATCTGAGCACGATGCGCGCGGCATCGTCGTCGCGCAGTATATGGCTGCTTTGCGTCAGTGTCCGTCCGTCCAGCGTTACTTCGGCGTATAAGGTAAACCAGTCGGACTGAACCGTCAGCTTGTCGTTCAACAGCGGCACCGGTTGCTCGTCTTCCTCAACCTGAAATACCGGCTTATTCAACAAGTCATTGACCGATTCATAGGGTTCGTCAGTACGTTCCTGAACGAAGGTGTCAACATCGCTCTCACTTAAAAATGGAGCAATTGTCATTAGCACTTCAGCCGGCGCGGTGTTGATGTTCAGCTCTGCTTGCGGCGGCAAGGCTGCCACAAAGGGCTGCAACGTGGCCAGCGCCTCTCTGTCGACAGATTTTAGCAACAGCAGCTCACTGGTATCCGTCATCGGCTGAAAAGAGGGTGTATAGGGCGGCTCCTGGTCGCTGTAGTTAAATTCAGCGCCACTGTCCGAATCGAACCAGTTAGCCAGTTCATCGGCGATCGATTCATCAAGCCCGAGTGTCAGCAACAGGCGCTTCATGCCGGTTTTGGCACCGTCGGGATTGGCCGCACCGGGGTGCAGGGCGTTCAGGTTGAAACGCCCCTGCAAATCGTTCATTTCCAGGGAAATAACACCCTCATCGACCGGGAATGACAATGCTGGCTGATTCCAAAGCTCCCCGAGATGATCGGTTTCGTTGTCTTGTCGGTCCAGCACCAGACCGACCCGGGCGATGTCTTCCGCACTGTCTATGTAGGCCTGCGCCTGGCTTAAAAACAATGACTGATAGGCCCGCTCGATCTGGATGCGCTGTTCATATTGCAGCCGCGCCACAATGATTGCCAGCATGGCAAATACCAGCAGCACCTGAATCAGGGCAAAGCCGCGCTCAGTCTTCATCGGGAGCCTCCGATGTCTGACGACTCTGCGGCACCCGGACCATCCGGCGCACAACATCGCCCTCTCCGGTCTCAAGTTCGAATTGCACCGCCAGCAAACGGGGGATGGTGTCGTTATTCAACAACCCTTCGGGAGGCCAGGTATTTTGCCAGTTCTGCTGGTTGTCTATGTCTACCAGAAACTGCCATTGCAGGGATTGCACCGGCCGCATCAGCATTTGGTGTTGCCAGGTCAGGCGGCCATCGTCGTCCAGGTGCTGGCGCTGGCTGCGAATCAGGCAAAAGTGCCGGTCACCGGTCTGGATCTGTTGATCATCATCTTCTTCAGGGCACAGTTCACTGCCCTGCTCCGCTAATTGGTAACCGACACGCTGCAAAGTTGAACGCTCCATATCCACAAAGCGGCTCAGAGCCCAACCGTTGCGGGTCAGATACAGCGCATCCAGGTCAAGCAGCATGGCCTCCTGATAGTCACCGAAGGGGTCCCGAACCGGGCGGTCCGGCGCCCATTGCTGCAGGTCGTTAACCAGAGTGCGCACCACCCGGGTTAGCTGGGAATAGTACTCATTCTGAACCACCAGGGTGTCCTGAGTATGCCGCGATGCCTGCACCAGGTAAAAGGTGCCAACGGCTAAAATGGCGGAAATGGCCATGGCGATCAGCAGTTCGATCAGGGTAAAACCGGTATGGTGGTCACGCTGTGTCACGGGGTTGCCCCCAGTACTGCAATCAGTGAATCGACAGAGGCATCGCTGTCTGGCGGAAACGCCCGCAACTCAACCCGGCGCAAGTAAGGGCCCAGCAGCTCCATCTCAACCGCGGTCACCGTTACTTCAACACGCCACGACTGGTCGTTGAAGCTAACCTGTTCTGTTTGAGTGCCGGGGTCGGGCAAGCTGGCGAGGCGCATCTGAGTGAGAACCGTATCGTTCACCCAGCGTGCCTGGGTTTGTTCCTGAATCTGGCGTGCGGACATCAGGTTCTGGGTATTGGCCAGTGAGACGGCGCCTGCCATGACCGCAAAGATGGCGAGCGCGACCATGACTTCAATTAGAGTAAAACCGCGTTCAGCGTTCATCGCGAATGACCTCGGGGGAGTTGAAACCATCGGCCCGAATCCGGACTTCATCGTTGACGCTGTCGGTCAGGCTGAGCACCAGGCTATAAGCCGGAGTGTAGTCTTCCGAAGGCAGCAGGATGACGTGGGGTTCCAGTGCAAATTCCTCTGTGGGCAATGCCTGGTTGAGTTCAATCCATTGATTTTCGAGCGTTAAATTCAACTGGATATCTTCTGAAACGCCCCAGGCTTTTTCTTCCTCATACAGCGACCAGACAATCTCAGGTTCACTAAGCATTTCGTCGCCTTCGCGCCACTCCAGCTGATAGACGCCATCCTGAACAAAAATCAGACCGCGTTCACGGTTACTCAACAACACCTGGTCCTGAATGCGCTCCATTCGATACGCATACTGGCCAGCGGCTTGCTCCAGCTCCTGAACCGGGTCATTACTGGTAACCGCCAGGCGAACCGCTCCCGCCGCAATGCCGATGATAACTATCACCACCATCAGCTCAAGCAGCGAGAAACCCTGGTTTCGCTGGCTGCTGTTACGGCGAGGGGCTGGTTTCATTCCGTATCGGCAGACGAGATATCCTGGTCCATGTCGTCACCGCCTGGCTGACCGTCTGCACCGTAGGAAATCACCTCGAAGTTATTGTTGTTGTCATTAATGTAAGCGTACTCGTTACCCCAGGGGTCTGTGGGTGCCTGACGCAAATAGGGCCCGCGCCAGTTACGCGGTTCCGGATTGCCGGATGGCTTGGTGACCAATGCATCCAGTCCCTGATCGGTCGAGGGGTAATGAGAGTTGTGCAGACGGTAAGTCTCCAGCGCATTCTCGATGGTCTTGATGTCGGTTTTGGCGCCGGTAACCCGGGCTTCATCACCCCGGCCGGTTACGTTGGGGACGACCAGGCCAAACAGGACGCCGAGTATGACTAGAACCACCATCAGTTCGATCAGCGTAAAACCCTGCTGTTTACCAGTATTCGTTTTGCGTGTGTTCGGTTTGCATTTCATCATTGTGTCCTAACCTACAAAGCTGTTCATTTCCATTATGGGCAGTACGATCGCCAGTACAATAATCAGTACGATACCCCCCATCAACAACACCATCAGGGGCTCGAACAGCCCCAGAATGGTGGCGATGAGTTCCTTGACCTGCTGGTCTTCGGCATCGGCCGTGCGTTGCAGCATGCTGTCCAGCTCGCCACTGGCTTCACCGCTGGCGATCATGTGCAACATCATTGGCCGAAAGTGTCCGGCGTCGGCCAGAGCCTTGCCCAGACTGCCGCCTTCCGACACCCGTAAAGCGGCTTCCTTTACGCGCGCCTGAATTTCAAGATTGGTAACCACCTCGGACGAGATACGCATAGCCTCGACCAGCGGCACACCGGACCCGGAGAGAATGGCCACCGTGCTGATAAAGCGTGCGGTGTTGAAACCCCGGGAAACGCGGCCGATCAGTGGCAAACGCAACAGCACTCTGTGGGTGATGCGACGCCGGCGTGGTGCCCGGTTCCAGAACATCAGCGCGATCACCATGGCCACGATCACCAGGCATGACACCAGCCACCAGCTCTGTATCCATTCACTGGCGGCGAGCAACGCCCGGGTAGGCCCTGGCAGCGCCTCACCGGTCGAGGAAAACACCCCGACGATGTCCGGCACCACCGAGTTAAGCAAAAACACCACAATACCGACGGCGACCAGGGTCAGAAATGCCGGATAGATAGACGACATCTGAACCTGTTTGCGGGTGCGTTGCTGGTCTTCCATATAGTCGGCCAAGCGCAGCATGACCCGGTCCAGGTGGCCGCTGTGTTCTCCGGCATCGACCGTTGCCCGGTACAGGGGCGGAAATGCCCGCGGAAAATCCTCCAGCGCCTTCGCCAGACTGTAACCTTCCATCACTCGGGCCCGGACACCGAGCATCAGACTGCGCACCCGGGCACGTTCGGATTGCTCCGCAACCGCACGGATACACTCTTCAAGTGGCATGCCGGAAGCCACCAGTGTCGACAATTGCCGGGTCAGCAACGCCAGGTCCGCCACCGACACCGAAGGCCCGCCAAACAGCCCGGTTGACCGGGACTGTCGCTTCTGGGTCAGCTCGACATCGACCGGGAACCAGCCTTTATCGCGCAATTGCTGGCGTACCTGCCGGGTGCTGTCTGCCTCTATTACGCCTTTGCGGCGTTTGCCCCTGGCATCCAGTGCCGAGTATTCGAAAGCCGCCATCGTCTCAGTAGCTCCGGTACACGCGCAGTACTTCCTCTACCGTGGTCAGGCCACTGAGTACCTTGTCTTTGCCGTCTTGCAATATGCTGGGCGAGAGGGTCCGGGCATGGCGTTCCAGATCAATGTCACCGGCCCGGTCGTGTATCAATTGGCGCAAGCCTTCATCGACCCGAATAAACTCATAGAGACCCAGGCGCCCACGATAACCGGTGTTTTTACAACTTGAGCATCCGGCAGCGTGATAAATGGTGGGCTTGGATGTTGTCGGTATGCTCAGGAATTCGCATTCGGCTTCGTCGGGCTGATACGGGGTTTTGCAATCCGGGCACAGTGTGCGAACCAGCCGCTGGGAAACAAGGCCGATCAGGCTCGATGCCAGCAAAAAGGGTTCAATGCCCATGTCCTGCAGCCGGGTCACCGCGCCGGTTGCGCTGTTGGTGTGCAGGGTGGATAACACCAGGTGGCCGGTCAAACTGGCCTGAACGGCAATGTCGGCAGTTTCATAGTCGCGAATCTCACCGATCATCACCACATCCGGATCCTGACGCAGAATGGCGCGCAGCCCCCGGGCAAAGGTCATATCGACCTTGGTGTTCACCTGAGTCTGCCCAACGCCTGGCAGACTGTACTCGATGGGGTCTTCCACCGTCATGATGTTGCGACTGTGGCTATTGAGTGACTGCAACGCCGCATAGAGCGTTGTGGTTTTACCGGAACCAGTCGGCCCGGTTACCAGAATGATGCCGTGCGGCCGCTGAATCAGGTCGTTGATGGTGTTCAGGTCGCGTGGGTGCAAACCGAGCTGATTAACATCCAGACGACCCGCCTGCTTGTCGAGCAAACGCAACACTACCCGCTCGCCGTGGTTCGAGGGAATGGTTGAAACCCGCAGGTCCACTTCCCGCCCGGCAACCCGCAGGGCAATACGGCCATCCTGAGGGACGCGTTTTTCGGCAATGTCGAGGCGTGACATAACTTTAATCCGCGATACCAGCAATGGCGCCAGCGCCCGTTTGGGCTGCACCACTTCACGCAACACGCCATCGACCCGAAACCGGATTGAGAGGCGCTTTTCGTAGGTTTCGATGTGAATGTCCGATGCCTGCTCGCGAATGGCTTCCGACAGAATGGCGTTGATCAGCCGGATGATGGGCGCATCGTCTTCCTGCTCCATCAGATCTTCGGTTTCCGGTACTGAATCGGCCAGGGAGCTCAGGTCCATAGTGTCGCCAAGCCCTTCGACCATCTGCATGGCATCGTCGGAATCGGTATGATAGGCGCGGTTCAGGTACTCGGAGAATTCCTGTTCATTGACCTGGCTGTGCGGAAACACGCCCTGCAATAGGCGTTGAGCTTCCTGCAAGGCGTTCAGATTGACATCTGGCCGGTATAACAGCCGTGGCCCGTCTGCATGGTCGTAATCGATGACCACACCGTGACGTTTGGCGAATGTAAATGGCAGGCGTCGCTCCGTAACGCCCTGGGGTACCGCATTCATTGCTGTGTCCTGTACTGAAAACCGTCGTGTGCCGACGTTACCGGTTGTCTGGCACTGACCCGACGCGCTGTTCGAAAATTAGCCACGGGCTGTAACCGTTTGAATTTGCGGAAGAATATCATTCATTCCGGGGGTATCAACCTACCCATCGCTGTATCAATGTGATCAGGTTCTCATAGGTCACCGGTTTGGTCATAAAATCGTCCATCCCGGCGGCCAGACAAGCCCTTTCCTGCTCTGGTGTGTCTTCACCGGTCAGCGCGATAATTGGCAAATGGGCGCCTGTTCCCATTTCCCGTTGCCGTATGAGGCGCGTTGCTTCCAGCCCGTCCATGCGGGGCATCAGGCAATCCATAATGACCAGATTGTAGGGCGGGTCCTGAATCGCCTGTTGCGACGCCTCCAGACCATTCACGCAGGTATCCACCTGGGCGCCCATTCGGTTCAGCAGACGCACCACCACTTTCTGGTTGACCATGTTGTCTTCAGCCAGCAAGACGCGCACATTTTCACAACGATATTCCGCGCTGGCGTCGACCCGGGTTGCGTCATGGGATTGCCTCAGCATCTGCAACAACTCGTCCCGGGCGGCGGGTTTCTCAATAAACCGGAAACTCCCTTCCAGGTCCGCCAACAAGCCACGCTGCAGCTGGGATGCATAAACGAACACAGTGGTCTGTGGCGCTTCTGTTTGCAACCGACTTTGAAGTAGCTTTACCTGTTCCAGATAACTTTGGGCACGGGCGTCTTCGACCGGTAGGTTGATCAGAAAAAAGTCGCTCGGCTGCAGGGTTTCATCTTCCAGTATCCGGTCCATCGTCCAGGTGGAGACGTTCATTTCCCAGCTGTAGAACTCGGCGCTGAGTGCACGCTCGGTGATCGGGCTCAAATCGACAAGCGTGATGGAGCGGCCGGCCATGTATTTGGCCGGGCGAAACGAACTGGCTTGCTGGGAGGTTGCCCGTATCGGCAAGGAAACCACAATTTTTCTCAGATCCTGCTTTGAAGACACGGTGAGCCTGGCGTCCATCGATTTGAACTGAGCGGCTGCAACCATCAGCGTCAGCTGATCGGACACGTCCTCGTCTTCGGGCAGGGTGTTCATGTTGCGGTTAATGGCAGCGCGCAAATCGTCATCACTGACTTCGGTGTTAATGAAATAGAACGACAGCAACAATTGCCCCTGGCCCTGTTCCGTTTCGCCGTCCATCGCGATACGGACGGTGATCTCACCCTCCTCTGCGCTGTCGAGGGTAAAATCAAGCAGGCGGCGAAAGGCGTTGGATAGCCATTGCGGATCCAGCTCTATGCGTTCCGGAACCGAAGGGTGATACAGGTAAGCCAGCTCCAGGCCATGCTCATGAGCCTTGCTGCCCATATCCGACAAGGCATGCTCCAGCGTTTTACGCAGGTTGAACACAATCGACTGAGGCACCCGGGATTGATCCCGCTGTTCAATAAACGCCTCAAGATCAGTCACCAGATCCAGAATGGAGCGCCCACTGCGACGGGCAATATTGAGCATGCCGTTATGTTCGGTCGATTGCTCATCGTGGCTGAGCATGCCGAGTACACCCTGCAAACCACTCAGCGGTGTTTTTACCCGGTGCAACAGCTGATTAACAAAACGACGGTTGGTGCTGGCCTGCAACACATTTTCTTCACGTGCCTCTTCGAGCGCTTTGAGGCGCATCTTGAGTTCGTGATTGTGGGTCAGAAAACTCCAGACCAGCTCAGATACCCGACCGGCGGTACTGACCAGATAAAAATAGACCGCTATAAATGCAATGCCAACCCAGACGTGCCCGGTAGACTCCGCCCCAATCATGTAATAGATACCAATCGGTAGTAGCAGCAACGCCAGATACACACGCACGGTGCGGCCATAGAGCGAATATACGAAGGTGCCCCCCGCCGCTACCGACAGCGTATAAAGCAGACCAAGCAAGGCAATCGGATGTTCGGGACCGTCCAGCCGGTAGACCAGGTAGGCCGTCCAGACGCCGGCATGAAGAAAGCCGGAGAGAATAAAGGTATCGCGCCAGCGGGCGGGGCCACGGGCGTACCATTCAGAAAACTGGGCGATCATGATAAAGCGCCAGGCCGCCATAATAACCAGGGCCAGGCCGAAGACATAACTGGCATTGGGCGTGGGGCCAACGGAAAGCCACTGCCATTCCAGCAACAGAAACACCACAAAATGCAGGACGGCACTGGGCAGTCCTTGCCGGCTTAGGGTTTCATCGATTCGCTTCAGGATCGCCCGATCTTTTTGTGCTTTGTGCTGTGGCGTAAAAAACCAACTCATAAATAGTCATCCGACGCCGCTGCGTCCTGCAAAGACCGCCACTATACCCTCTGTTGGCCCGCCGCCCAACCGTGAGTGGGCCAAATATCCGATAGTGCCTGGAGTCCGTGTCAGGCACCGGGTGTACCTATCTGGGGCCGGCGTTAACCCATCCATGGGGCCTAGACTTCGGCATCCATGCCTCAGACTTCCCCGGATAGGTACACCCGGTACCCGACACTTAATTGGTTTCGAACGCTTAAACTTGAGTTATAAAAAAACCCGGCAGCGCCGGGTTTCGGAATCACAATCAATGGTTCAGAGCGCCTTTTCAAACTCTGGCAAGGCGTCGAACAAATCAGCCACCAGGCCGTAGTCGGCTACCTGGAAGATGGGCGCGTCTTCATCTTTGTTGATGGCGACAATCACCTTGCTGTCTTTCATACCTGCCAGATGCTGAATCTGACCGGAAATACCGACGGCGATGTAGAGCTCTGGCGCCACGATCTTGCCGGTCTGGCCGACTTGCATATCGTTCGGTACGAAACCGGCGTCAACCGCTGCGCGCGAGGCGCCCACCGCTGCATCCAGTTTGTCGGCCAGGGTGTACAGCAGTTTGAAGTTGTCGCCGTTTTGCATGCCACGGCCACCGGATACAACGATTCGGGCAGCAGTGAGTTCTGGGCGATCCGACTTGGCCAGATCTTCTCCGACAAAGGCACTGATGCCTTTATCATGGCCACCGGATACTGCTTCGATGGTTGCAGAGCCATCCAGTTCACAGGCGTCAAAGGCCGTGCCGCGCACGGTGATCACCTTGATGCTGTCGCTCGATTGCACGGTGGCAATGGCGTTGCCCGCGTAGATGGGGCGCTTGAAGGTATCGGCCGATTCCACACTGAGAATGTCGGAAATTTGCTCAACATCCAGCAGAGCCGCCAGGCGCGGCATCATGTTTTTGCCGTTGGTGGTCGCCGCTGCCAGTATGTGGCTGTATTCCTTACCCAGCTCAGCAACCAGATCGGCCAGGTTTTCGGCCAACTGATGGCTGTAGGCCGCGTCATCGGCAAACAGAACTTTGCTAACGCCGGACAGTTTGGCGGCTTCATCGGCTACCGACTGGGCGCCGGATCCGGCAACCAGAACGTCGATATCGCCACCGATTTTAGCTGCGGCCGTTACCACATGGGAGGTTACCGGCGCCAGCGATGCGTTATCGTGTTCAGCTATGATCAGAATACTCATGACAGCACCTTCGCTTCGTTTTTCAGTTTATCGACCAACTCGGCAACCGAGCCCACTGTGATACCGCCTTTGCGCTCGGCGGGCGGCTCTACGCTGAGCATTTTGACGCTGTTGCTGAGTGTCACGCCGTAATCCGCTGCGGTTTTCTTGTCGAGCGGTTTGCGCTTGGCTTTCATGATGTCCGGCAGTTTGGCGTAACGGGGCTCATTCAGGCGCAAGTCAGTCGTAATGATGGCCGGCAAGTTCAATGAGAGGGTTTGCAGGCCGCCGTCAATTTCACGGGTGACCTGGGCCTTGTCGCCGTCGATCAGCAGCTGACTGGCAAAGGTGCCCTGGGCCATGCCGGTTAATGCTGCGAGCATCTGACCAGTCTGGTTGTTGTCGCTGTCGATGGACTGTTTGCCCAGCAAGACCAGACCCGGCTGTTCTTCATCCACAATCGCCTTGAGCAGCTTGGCCACGCCCAGTGAACTGGGGGCTTCGTCGGTGGTGATCAGGATGCCGCGGTCGGCGCCCAACGCCATGGCCTTGCGAATTTGCTCTTCTGCCTTGGCTTCGCCAATCGACACGACCACAATCTCGGTGGCGGTGCCCTGCTCTTTCAGTCGCACGGCTTCTTCGACGGCAATTTCGCAGAACGGATTCATATCCATTTTCACGTTGGCCAGATCAACATCGCTGTTGTCTGGCTTGACGCGGACTTTGACGTTGTAGTCCACAACACGCTTTACCGGAACCAGAATTTTCATAGTGGTCTCGTGTCCTCATGGTCAGGTGACAGTCGAATTGACGGTCGAAGTTTGGGGTTGGCGGCTCACTGTCAGGACAACTGCTTCGCAACCGCACACGGCGGACATTTAATCCGTTTTAAACGAAAATTTCAAACAGTTGTTTTAATTTTTCCGGCTGAGCAGGTAAACTCGGTGCCAAATCGGGCGGTGGCGCTGCACAGTCCTCTACACTGACGGTGACCTTCAAGCTAACTATGGCGCCAAACCCGGTCATTACAATCGTCTGCGAGTAACAGGGTGCGTTGCCGACTGTTCGTCACGCCATCTGGTTGCCGTTAAGCCCAGTTACCGGGCCGTTCGCCCCGGTAATTCGTTCAGGAGGTCCCTATGGAACGCGAATCCATGGAATTTGACGTAGTTGTTGTCGGCGCAGGCCCGGCCGGTCTGTCTGCAGCCATCCGGCTGATGCAAGGCGCCACCGAGTCTGGTCAGGAATTAACCGTCTGTGTCGTGGAGAAGGGGTCTGAGGTCGGGGCTCATATTCTCTCCGGTGCGGTATTTGAGCCGCGCGCCCTGAATGAGCTGATTCCCGACTGGAAAGACAAGGGTGCCCCGCTGAACACCGCCGTTACCGGCGATGACATCTATATGCTGCGCAATGAAAAAGCCGGCATCAAGGTACCGGGTACTTTCGTTCCGGCGACCATGCACAACAAAGGCAATTACATCATTAGCCTGGGCAATCTGTGTCGCTGGCTGGCAGAACAGGCCGAAGGCCTGGGCGTGGAGATCTTTCCCGGTTTTGCTGCCGCCGACGTCCTTTACGGTGACGACGGCTCCGTCCAGGGCATTATTACCGGAGACATGGGCGTTGCCGCCGATGGTTCCGAGAAAGATGGCTATATGCCCGGCATGGAACTGCGCGCCAAAACCACCCTGTTCGCCGAAGGTGCGCGCGGTCACCTGGGCAAGTCGCTGATTCGCAACTTCAAGCTGGATGCCGGTAAAGACCCGCAGCACTACGGCCTGGGCATTAAAGAGCTGTGGGACGTTGACCCCTCGGTTCATCAGCCTGGAAAGGTAGTCCACACCGCTGGCTGGCCGCTGGCCGAGCACGGCGCTCACGGCGGCTCCTTCATGTACCACATTGAGAACAACCAGGTGGTACTGGGCCTGATCACCGATCTTGGTTATCAGAACCCCTACCTCAGCCCCTTTGATGAATTCCAGCGCATGAAACACCACCCGCTGTTTGCCGACACCCTGAAAAACGGCAAACGCGTCTCTTACGGTGCCCGTGCCATTGCCAAAGGCGGCCTGCAAAGCCTGCCGAAAATGCACTTTCCCGGCGGCTTGCTGATCGGCTGTGATGCCGGCACCCTGAACTTTGCCAAGATCAAGGGCAGTCACACCGCCATGAAATCAGGCATGGTGGCGGCCGATGTCATTCTGAAGCGCGCCCAGGGTGACTGGCAGGCCGGTCAGGATCTGGCGGAATATGCCACAGCATTTGAACAGTCCTGGGCCTACCAGGAGCTGCATCTGCAGCGTAATTTTGGCCCGGCACAGCATAAGTTTGGCAATGTACTCGGTTCGGCCTATGCCTTTATCGACATCAACCTGTTCCGCGGCAAACTGCCCTGGACATGGCAGGACACCACGCCAGACTATGCGCAGACCAAACTGGCCAGTGATTGCCCGGAACTGAGCTATCCGAAACCGGATGGCGTGCTGAGTTTCGACAAGCTCAGCTCGGTGTTTCTGTCAAACACCAATCACGAGGAAGACCAGCCGGTACACCTGAAACTGGCCGATCCGTCTATCCCAATCGCCAGCAACCTGCCGAAATTCGCGGAACCCGCCCAGCGGTACTGCCCGGCCGCGGTTTACGAAGTGGTTGAGGACGATGCCGGCGAAAAACGGTTTCAGATCAATGCGCAGAACTGCGTACACTGCAAAACCTGCGACATTAAAGACCCGGCGCAAAACATCAACTGGGTTACGCCTGAAGGCGGAGGTGGCCCAAACTACCCGAATATGTAAGGTACGTTTCGGAGTTCGCGGTAGGCTTTGTTGCCAGTCGCCCGCACCGGCCACCAGGTAGGGCTATCGAGGGTCGGCGTAAACCCATCCATGGGGCCTGGACCGCAGCATCCCTGCTGCGGACCACCCTCGATAGCCCTACCTGGCATCCGGTGCTAAGCCCTTGCCAGCGAACGCCGAAACTTAAGTGCCTAGTTTTCCAGCTCAGCCAGCAAGAACTGAGCTCCACCACTGCTCAGCCAAAGCTTGCCCTGCTCATCAGGCGCTGCTGCTTCCAGCGCGCTGGTCTGCCATTGATACATCACATTCTGATGAATGCGTGCCGGCAGGTTTCGCCGCCACTGCATGACCGGTTCACCGGATGGGCCGTTTATATCCAGAGGGTGCGATGCGTCGAGAGGTTGCTGCTCGCCCAGGTTGTTGGTCACGATCCAGGTAT
>DASSWT010000149.1:0-6794 GCA_035704555.1 Saccharospirillum sp.
TGACCCGGCCAACATGTTTGTTGCCGGTTTTATGGGCTCGCCCTCAATGAACTTCCTGCGCTGTGAAGTTACCCGGCATGAGAACGACCTCGCGGTTCAGATTGAATCGCAAGGCACGGTGTTCCAGCTGCCGGTCGACCCTAATCAGGCGGATCTGAGCAACTACGTGGGCAAGACCGTTGTGCTGGGTATTCGCCCCGAGCAGATCACTCACGTTTTACCTCACCTGGTTAACGAAAAGTATATTACCCAGGTGCCGGTAAAAATTGAGGTCACCGAGCCGACGGGTGCCGATACGCTGATCCTGGTGCGTATTAATGACCAGGATTGCGAATGCCGGGTTCATCCGCAGGAAGCCGGCAAGGTTGGGGAGAACATGGACTTGCTGTTTAACATGAGCAAGGCGGTGTTTTTCGACGAGCAGACTGAGGCACGTTTGTAAGGCAGTCTCGTAAGATCATGGTTAGTGACGTTTTACGCAGCCTTCGGGCTGCGTTTTTTGTGACACGCATCTCATTTTTAGTCTCCCGGGCTAAACCCTGGCCTGCTTTCCCTAATGTAGTGCTGAAAAAGATCGTTCCAGGTCGTCAAATCTCTGTGAACTGACTAAACTGCCCGTATTCGGATCAAATAAGCCTGCACCTCATGCCGTTGAAGGGTAAAACCGCAAAATCCCAGCTTCAGACCGCTCCTGCCCGGCGCCTGGCGAACCCTTCCAAATGGTTGAAACATGCACCTCTGGTGCTCTATGAAGCCGAGTCCCGGGGTGAGCAAAAAGACCTGTGGGCATTGAATTACGTCAGCGAGGCGATTGAAGGGCTGACCGGGTATCCGGCTGCGGATTTTCTGGGCGAAAACCCCAAGCGTTACCTGTATCAGATGATTCATGCTGGCGACCGTCGGCGGGTCGGTGCTGAATACGACCGTTGTCGTTCCATGCTGTCACCGATCAGCGTGCGTTACCGGTTAAAGCACCGGGAGCACGGTTATGTCTGGGTGGAAGAGCGCACCAACTTTGTTCGCCAGGACAGCGAACACCTCATCTGCCTGGGGTCGCTGGTGGACATTAATGCGCCAGCGCGCGTCGAAAAACACAACGCCCGGCTCGATAAGGTGTTGTCACGGTTAAATGCGGATGTGGCCGTCGCTACCGGTCAGGATTTTATCGAACACCTGTGCCGGCGTTTGGCTTTACTGCTCAATTGCCGGCAAGTCAGCCTGTTTCGGGTGGATGAAGAGCAGCACCTGGATTGTCTGGTCTCGGTTCGGGATGGCTTAATGCAGCCTCGCTACAGCATGCGTCTCAGTAGCAGCCAGCTGGCGCCGCTGGCTACCCAGGCAAAACTGGTAAAAGCACTGAACGAAGCAGACCGCCAGAGTTGGCCGATATTGGATGAGATGGTCCATATGGAGGCGTTTCGTCTGGTAAACCGGCGCGGTCGCTGGGTGGGCATACTGGTTGTCGATAACGATGAGCCAATGGCTGTGGATTCGACGCTGACCCGGGTGCTTGAGCTTTACACCGAGCGTGCCGTTACCGAGATTGACCGCCTGGGTCTGGAAGGGCGGCTGCAGGAGAGTGAAGCACGCTACCGGGCGTTTTTCGATACGGCTGTCCAGGCGTCGATCATCGTCGATGGCCAGGGCCGAGTGGCCAATATCAATCGGGCGGCGGTAACGCTGTTTGGGGCGCGGGAAGAGCCAGACTCCCTGCAACTGCAATCCATTCTGCCGGACGTTCAGCCCGAGGGGCACGAGACCTGGCCAGCGTTCCTGGCGTTTATCGATCAGGCCCGCGGTGACCGGGCGCAGCAGAGTCAGTGGGAATTGCAAACCCTTGGCGGGTCCAGACGAACCATGGTTGTGCATTCCTTTCGGGTCAGTGGCAACCTGACCGAAGGCGTGATGCTGTCGTTTGATGACATCAGCGACCGGCTCAGTGCCGAAGCCTCGTTGAAGGCACAGCATCAGTTGATGAACCGGCGTCAGCAGCGTCTGAGAGGGCTGGTTGACGTTGCTACCCGCCTGGAACGGCAGAGCAGTGTGCGTGATTTTCTGGTCTCCAGCTGCACCGCCCTGACCCAGAAAGTAGGCCTGGCGCAGGTAGCCTGTTACCAGCCGGATAGCGAGTTCTGGTATGCAGCGAGCATCAACCCGGCACAACGCACGCGCTTCGAAGAGCATAGCCTCCCCCTGCAGCAAGCCTTGGAAGGCCGGCACATCAGCTGGGGCACGGACAGCAGCGAGTGGTTCTATTTACCGCTGGTGGTGGATAACCAGGCCGTTGCCGGTCTGGCGATTCTGGGCGATGAGCTGATCCTGAACGACCTGGACTTCCTGTCGATGCTGGCGCAAACACTGAATTTGTCGTTCGACAACCTGATGCAGCGGCAAAACCTGCGCAACCAGGCCATGCACGACAGCCTTACCGGGCTTGGCAACCGATCCCAGCTGCATCAGTGGGTCGAACAGACGTTGCGGCAGCAGCCTGACCAGACGGCCAGCCTGTTATTGTTCGATCTGAATCGCTTTAAAGAAATCAACGACACCCTGGGTCACCATTTTGGCGACCGTCTGTTATGCGAAATTGGGCCGCGCATTCAGCGCCTGCTGGGGTGGCGCTCCAGTCATGGTATTTCCCGCCTGGGCGGCGACGAATTTGCGGTCTTGTTGCCCGACGTGAGCAATGACGATGCGCTGGGCATTGCCGAACGCCTGGCCCTCGGCCTGCGTGAACCCTATCAGATCGACGCCATGCAACTGCAGGTAGAGGCCAGTATTGGGGTGGCCCATTACCCGCACCAGGGGCTGGATGGCCACGAGTTGCTGCGTTGTGCCGATGTTGCCATGTATGCGGCCAAGGCCAATAACGAGGCCGTCGTGGTGTTTGATACCCGACTGGATGCCCACACCCCCCAGCGCATCGCGGTCTTGTCAGAGCTGGAAACGGCCATTAGCCAGGGGCAGCTGTGGGTTGCCTATCAGCCGATTGTCAGCGCTTCCAGTGGGCGGGTAGCCGGGTTCGAGGGACTGGTGCGCTGGCAGCATCCGGAGTTGGGGCCCCTGTCTCCGGCTGAATTTATTCCGCTGGCTGAAATGGGGCAGGGCATCCGTCTGATTACTCGTTTTGTCATGGAGCAGTGCCTGGCTCAGATTGTTCACTGGCGTCGTAATCAGGGCGACCGTTATGTGGCGGTGAATCTGTCGTCGCGGGTGTTGCTGGATCAGGGGCTGCCCGGCGAGATAGAAAAGCTATTGGCCAAATACCGTTTGCCGGGCTCGGCCCTGGTGCTGGAACTGACCGAAAGCACCTTGTTGTCAGACCCCGTGCGGGCCATCGCGATCATCAATCAATTGGCCAATCTCGGAGTTGGGGTGGAAGTTGATGATTTTGGAACCGGCTATTCATCCCTGGCTTATTTGAAATCCCTGCCAATTCAGGCACTGAAAATCGACAAGAGTTTTATCGATGACTTGCTGACGGACTCGCAGGATAGAGTGATCGTCGAGTCGACCATTACCATGGCGCATAATCTCGGGCTGAAAACGGTTGGGGAAGGTGTCGAGAATGAAGCCACCTTCCGCGAGCTGGTGCGCCTGGGGATTGACTCGCTTCAAGGCTATTATTTTTCCCGGCCGCTGGCCGCTCCGGCCATGACCGAGTGGCTGACAGCCTATCAACGCTCAATGGAGTGGTGACAGGCTGTCAGCACCTGGTTCTTATCAGCGTTTTGCCAGCAGTGCCTGTGCACGGGATGCCGCCGCGCGAACCTGGTTGGGGGCGGTGCCTCCCAGATGGTCACGAGCCGCGACCGAGCCTTCCAGCGTCAGCACGTCAAATACATCGGCGGTAATGGTGTCGCTGAAAGGCGTCAGCTCATCGAGCGTCATTTCACTCAGGTCTTTCCCTTCGGCCAGCCCGTACGCAACGCTCTTGCCAACCACCTCGTGTGCATCGCGAAACGCCATGCCCTTCTTCACCAGATAATCCGCCAGGTCTGTTGCCGTACTGTAGCCACGCAACGCGGCGGCTTTCATGACCGCCGGTTTCGCTTCAATGTTCGGAACCATGTCGGCGAAGGCACGCAGGCTGCCGGCCAGGGTGTCGATGGTGTCGAACAGGGGTTCCTTGTCTTCCTGATTATCCTTGTTGTAGGCCAGTGGCTGGCTTTTCATCAGGGTGAGCAAGCTCATCAGGTGACCAAATACCCGGCCGGTTTTGCCGCGCACCAGTTCAGGCACATCGGGGTTCTTTTTTTGCGGCATGATGCTGGAGCCGGTGCAGAAACGATCCGGCAGATTGATAAAATCGAACTGGGCCGAGGCCCACAGCACCAGTTCTTCAGACATGCGCGACAGGTGCATCATGGTCAGCGATGCCCAGTGGGTAAACTCGATGGCAAAATCCCGGTCCGAGACTGAATCGAGCGAGTTTTCCGAGGCGCGGTCGAAACCGAGCAATTCGGCGGTGCGCTCACGGTTGATCGGGTAGGTGGTGCCGGCCAGGGCGGCGGCACCGAGCGGCAGAACGTTCACCCGCTTGCGGCAGTCCTGCAGGCGTTCAAAGTCACGCTGCAGCATTTCATTCCAGGCCAGCAGGTGGTGGCCAAAGGTGACTGGCTGGGCGGTTTGCAAATGAGTAAAACCAGGCATGATGGTATCGGCTTCGTTCGCGGCCAGCGCAACCAGACCGGTCTGCAACCGGGTCAATTCACCGCCAAGGCCATCGATAGCCTCGCGCAGGTACAGCCGAATATCGGTTGCAACCTGGTCGTTCCGGCTGCGGCCGGTATGCAGTTTTTTGCCGACAGGCCCTATTTTGGCGGTCAGGGCCGATTCAACGTTCATATGCACATCTTCGAGCGCAACGGACCAGACCTGTTTGCCAGACTCGATGTCTGCCTGCACGGCTTGCAATCCGGTAACGATCTGTTCGCATTCATCAGCGGTCAAAACACCGACCTCAGACAACATGGTGGCGTGGGCGATTGAACCCTGAATGTCATGTCGGTACAGACGCTGATCGAATTGAATGGAGGCGGTAAACTCGGCCACAAACGCATCGGTTGCTTCGGCAAAACGGCCACCCCAGGCGGCATTGGTGCTTTGAGCATGGGCATCAGACATGGTTACAGGGTTCCTTGGGCACATTGAAAGGGCATTATATCGGCTTGGCAGGCGTTGGCTATGGCTAAGGCGAGTTGATGGCTTGATCCCCGGGCATGCACGGGGGACACTGAACCCTGATCTTAGGCAGCTTAACTGGCAGGTCGCGCATTTGAAGTCAGCGAAATCCTTATTTCCCACCTCAACCCGGTACTCGCTGGTGTTGCCCGATTTATGCACCGCGAACTCGGTGTTTTTCCTGGTGCTGGTGTCGGAATTGCTGGTGCTGGTCTGGGTGCTGCTGCAATCGGGCATCGACTGGATACAGCTTGGCTCGATGAGTCTGATGGTGCAGTGGATCGTACTGCCCTCGGCGGCGCTGTTGTGCCGTTTGCGTCGCTGGCTGGCCCGCAGCCCGCTCTGGCTGGGTTGGCTGGTGGCGTTTTTGACGGTCTCCGGGGTTGGGTTTGTGGTGAGTCTGGCCGGCAGTGTGCTGGTGCTGGGTGGCTGGGCCTCGGTGGAACCCTGGATGGTCATTCGCCAGACGGCGGCCACAGCGATCATTGCAGCGCTGTTGCTGCGTTATTTTCAACTGCAGCAGGCCCTGGTCGACCGCTCCCGGGCGGAGTTGTCGGCGCGCATCGAAGCCCTGCAAAACCGCATTCGCCCGCACTTCCTGTTTAACAGCCTGAACACCATCGCGGAACTGATTGCGACCCGGCCCGAGGCGGCCGAACAGGCGATTGAGGATCTGTCGCGCCTGTTCCGGGCCAGCCTTAAAGAGGCCACTACTTTCTGGAGCCTTAGCGATGAACTGGCGCTGGTTGATGGCTATCTGTCGCTGGAGCAGTGGCGTCTGGGCGAACGGTTGAAGGTGGTCTGGCAAACGCCGAGACCGACGGCCCGGTGGTCGGTCCCGGTGCTGATTCTGCAGCCGCTGATCGAAAACGCCATCGTGCATGGCATTGCCCCGAGTGTCAGTGGTGGTCAGCTACTGATTCGTTGCCGGGAAAAAAACAATCAACTGATCATCGAGATTGAGAACCCGCTGGTGCGCGCCGTTCCGGAACCGGCCACCGACCCGGGGGCGGAGCGACGCAAGGCACCGCGGGGCAATCATGTCGCGCTGGAGAACATTCGTCACCGGCTGGCAACCTTGTATGGCGATGCCGCAAAACTCTATGCCGCAGCCGATGACCGGACCTATCGGGTTCGGCTGACCTTGCCAGCCCAATTGCTGACCCGCGGGAACGAAAGGAGTGAGCTGTGAAAGTCATGATCGTTGACGATGAACCTCTGGCCCGGGAGCGGTTACTGCGGCTGTTGCAGGCAGAAGACAGCGTGACCCGCTGCGTGACCGCCGCCAACGGCGAGGAGGCTCTGCGCCGGCAGATCGATGAACCCGCTGATCTGGTCTTGCTCGACATCCGCATGCCAGGGCTCAGCGGCCTGGAACTGGCGGCTGAGTGGGCGCAGCAGGCCAACCCACCTGCCATCGTTTTTTGCACCGCCTACGATGATTATGCGCTGGAAGCGTTTCAGGTACAGGCGGTCTCGTATCTGATGAAACCGGTCAAGGCGACCGAGCTGCATCAGGTGTTGGGCAAGGCCAGTCAATTGAACCGGGCCCAGTTGTCGGCACTTTCCGGTGCCGACGTCGGCCCTGTGATCGCCTTGCAAACCGGGCG
>DASSWT010000130.1:0-14521 GCA_035704555.1 Saccharospirillum sp.
AGTGAATCCCAGGCTGAGGGCGCTTCAATGTGGCAGGGCATGGTGTGGCGTGCGTGGACGGCGGCGGGTGATACCCAGCGGTCGGTGATCAGTACGATCTCTACCCCTTGCTCATTGGCCAGTTCGACCAGTTGCACCACAGCCGGTTCATAGCGGCGTACGTCGAATGCGACCAGAACATCGCCTTCCTTCATGTCCAGCAGAGCGGTGGGCCAGGTGTTGGGCATGGATGACAGAATGACGACGTCGCCTCGCATGACTTTGAGCGCGGTGGCGAAATAATCCGCGATCGAATGGGTCAGACGCCCACCCAGCGTATAAATGCGTCGCTCGGGGTCGGAGAGCAGGCCGGTGGTGGCATCGAAACTGGCCTGGTCAATCTGGCCCAGAGTGGCATTCAGGTTATCGACCAGCTTGTCGGCAAAGTGGTTCAGTATGTGAGCGCTTGGGTAGGCATCGGCCCATTTATCGTGTTTGGTCAGGGGTGATGCCAGCGTCTCGCTGAGTTCCTCGTGCAACCCCGCCTGAAAATCCGGATACCCCGCATAACCCAGTTTCTGCACCAGACGCACCACGGTTGGGCTCGACACCCCGGCTGCCCGGGCTACCGACGCCACCGAGCCCAGAACCGTCACCGGAAAATTACCCAGCATGTAGGTCGCCACCTGGCGTTCCGCCCGCGTCAATTTGGGCAGGGCAGCGCGCAATTGGGTTTCAATGGTATGGGAGGGCACATTCATGCGTTCGGGTCTCTGAAACGGTATGGAAGTTGGGATGCGGACTGTCTCAAACCAGGGCGTGATTGGCCAATAGTCACCAGGACAATGCATCTCATCTCTGGTTGAAGTTTAATCATTTTGTTTGATTTGTAACAGTCGATGTAGCTCTGAAAAGATATTGACAAGATGCTGGGACCGTCAGAGACTGGTTTTATCGTTGAGTAAGGAAAGGACCGTCCAATGCTGACCGCCGCTGCCAGTACCGCGACCAGCACAGCCGGGGCTCAGGCAGCCCGGATTACGACGACTACCTCTTATGACCCGGGAGTTCGGTCATGCCACGTTTCCTGATTGTCTATGTGCGCTGGGTTGAACGCCTGAACTATGGCGTCGGCCGCCTGGCCATGTATTCCCTGTTTGCGCTCATGGGCATCCTGCTGTGGGGCGCCATCGCACGTGCCGGCTGGCAACCCCAGATATGGACGGACGAAATGGCCCAGTTCCTGCTGATGGGGTATTTCATGCTCGGTGGTGCCTACGCCTTGCAACTGGGGTCGGCCGTGCGGATGGATTTGCTCTACAGCCGCTGGTCCGATCGCACTAAAGCGGCGGTCGATGCGGTGACCATTCTCATGCTCGTCATCTACCTGGGTATTCTGCTCTGGGGCGGCATCGATAGCACCCTGTACGCATTGGAATACTCGGAACGACGACGCGGTCTGTGGCGCCCTTACATGGCGCCGATAAAAATTGTCATGGTCATTGGCATCCTGTTGATGCTTCTGCAGTGCACCGCTTTTTTCATTCGTGATATTGCCCGGCTGAGAAAGGTGGAGCTCTGATGTCCTACGATCTGATAGCCGCGCTGATGTTTGGCTCCATGCTGGTGATGATGCTGACTGGCCAGCGCATGTTTGGTGTCATTGGGTTCGTGGCGGTAATCGCAGCGGTTTTTCTGTGGGGCGACCGTGGTGGCTACGACCTTGCCTTCGCCCAGACCATTAAGGTCATGAACTGGTATCCGTTGCTGACGCTGCCCATGTTCATCTTCATGGGCTACATCATGTCGGAATCGCGCCTGGCCGATGATCTGTATCGGATGTTTCATGTCTGGTTCGGGCCGGTGCCTGGCGGCCTGGCGATCGGAACCATTTTGCTGATGGTGCTTATCTCAGCGATGAATGGTTTGTCGGTGGCGGGGATGGCCATCGGCGCAACCATAGCGCTGCCCGAACTGCTGAAACGTTCCTACGATAAACGCATGGTAACCGGTGTTATTCAGGCCGGCGCCAGCCTGGGTATTCTGGTGCCGCCCTCGGTCGTTATGGTGTTGTATGCGATGATCGCTCGCCAGCCTGTGGGCCAGCTCTGGCTTGCCGGGGTGCTCCCCGGACTGTTGCTGGCGTTGCTGTTTATTGTCTATATCTGGTTGCGTTGCAAGTTTAATCCGAAGCTGGGTCCGCCGATTTCCGATGAAGATCGCCAGAGCATCAGTCAGGGTGAAAAATATCGGTTGTTGCTGGCTGGCCTGATGCCACTGGGTATTTTTGCCATCATGATGGTGCCCTTTGTGATGGGCTACACCCGTCTGGTGGAAAGCTCGGTTATTGGTGCACTTGCGGCAACCGCGGTGTCCGTTTTCAAAGGGCGGATGAGCTGGCGGGTTCTGGAGGTATGCAGTCGCAATACCCTCGCCATCAGTTGTATGTTTCTGTGGATTATTCTGGCAGCGCTTGCCTTTGGTGCTGTTTTCGATGGCCTGAGAGCGGTTGATTTTGTACGTGGCCTGTTTATGGACAACCTCGGGCTGGGCCGCTGGGAAATCCTGATTCTAATGCAACTCAGTTTTATTCTGATGGGTACTTTTCTGGACGATACCGCCATGCTGGTCATTGTCGCACCCCTGTATGTGCCGATCGTCAGTATGCTGGAATTCAATCTGATCTGGTATGGCGTGCTCTACACCATAACCTGCCAGATCGCCTATATGACGCCGCCCTTTGGCTACAACCTGTTTTTAATGCGTGCCATGGCACCGGACGACGTAACGCTGAGTGACATTTACCGATCCATAGTTCCGTTTGTGGGTGTAATGATTCTCGGATTAATCATAGTGATGGTCTTTCCCCAAATTGCACTCTGGTTACCCGAGACCCTTTACAACCGCTGATTGGAGGCTGCGCTGGTGCATCCTCTGCTTCAACTGGAAAGAGGGAATAACGATGACATCAAGACGTACGTTTATTAAGGCCGGCGCAATGGCCGGCGCAGCTGCCATGACGGCACCCAGGGTACTCGCCGAATCAACCATTCGATGGCGCTTGCAAACTTATGCGGGCTCTTCTCTGGGCGCTCAGGTGATTAAACCCGCGGTGGATATGTTCAACGCCATCGCCGGTGATGAAATGCAGATCGATCTGTTTTATGCCGACCAACTGGTGCCCACGTCCGAGTTGTTTCAGGCAATGCAACGCGGCACCATTGATGCAGTACAATCCGACGACGACTCGATGATGTCGCCCACCGATGTGACGGTGTTTGGTGGTTACTTCCCCTTTGCCAGCCGCTATTCACTGGATGTACCCGCATTGTTTAACGATTGGGGGTTGAATGAAATCTGGGCTGAACAGTACGCCGCTGTGGGGGTAAAGCATATTTCCGCTGGTTCCTGGGACCCATGTCACTTTATCACCACTTCGCCCATTACCCGGCTGTCGCAACTCGAAGGTAAGCGTGTCTTCACCTTTCCTACTGCGGGTCGCTTTCTGAATCAGTTTGGTGTGGTGCCTGTGACGGTGCCCTGGGAAGATGTCGAAATCGCATTACAAACCGGTGAAATTGATGGCGTGGCCTGGTGCGGCATTACCGAGGCTTATGAAGTGGGTTGGGCTGATGTCTGTTCACATTTTCTGACCAACAACATATCCGGAGCATGGATTGGCCACTTCTTTGCCAACATGGAGCGCTGGAATGAATTGCCGCCTCACCTGAAAACGCTGATGACAGTCTGCTTTGAACAATCGCATTACTATCGCCAGCATTGGTACTGGGCAGGCGAAGCCCGTTTGCGTACTCAGGGCACCAAGCTGGAACTGACGTCCATTCCGGACGCTGAGTGGGCGCAGGTCGAGCAGGCGGCGCGGGTTTTCTGGGACGACATAGCGGAAGAATCAGAGACCGCAGCGCGAGTAGTTCAGATATTCAAGGACTACAACCTGGCAATGGACCGGGCAGGGCGCCCCTATCGTTACAGTTGATGTGCCCAGCGACGGATCGTCAGGTAGTCCTGTAACAGCCGGTCGGGCTCGAAGTGGAGCTGACCGGTCAGGGTTCGGGTCGGTTCCAGCACGGCTTGTAACCGGCCCGTGTCGTTCACTAGAAACAACTTCAATCCGTGAGTGACCTGCACCGCGCCCTGTTCATCGCGGGACACGCTGGCATGAATACCCAGCGCCGATTCGAACGCCCGGGCATCCTGCTCGGAAGCGGCCCGCCAGCCGTTGAACTGTTCATGAAACCAGGGCAGGTAGTCGCTCAGTTGTGCCAGGGAATCCCGGGCCGGATCGACCGTATAAAAATGAACCTTCAGGTCGCTGAATAGCGACTGCTGGTCCAGAGCGTGTTTGAACCGGGCGATTTCCATCAGCGTTGTCGGGCAGATATCGGGGCAATGTGTGAAACCATAGCTGATCAGATGCCAGGAGCCGTGCAGGGTGTTGGGTGTTACCTCTGTACCGTCGTGCTGTTTCAGTTTGAATTCCGGTAGGGGTTGAGCCGGCATCAGCCAGGCACCTTGAATAGTAGGAAGGGTTGGTACACTGGGCGACAGTACCCAAACTGATAACCCGGCAAGCAATGCAAGTACAGCCAGCGGTGCTACCAGCTGGCTTGTTCGTGAAGCTGACATAACGACCTTTATCCGGCTAAAAACTGCAGTCGGCTGCTCAGGGTATAGTTGCCCTCAACGGCCATAAAGGCGATGAAGATCGGAATTGCCAGAGTGGGTACCAGCAGCGCGACGCGCAGGGTGACAGGCTCCCATGCGAAGTGCATGAACACGCTGAGGATAAGCCCGGCCTTGAGAAACATAAAAATCAGGATCAGGCTCCAGCGCAACAGCCCCTGAAACTGCAGGTAATCGACCATATAAGACATGGCGCTGAGTACAAACAATAAACCCCAGACTTTGAAATACAGACCTAACGGATGCTGCTGCCCCTGAGTGTCTGCGCTCATAACTCCTCCTGAATCCGGGCTTGATTGCCCGGCTTACCACAAATAGAAAAATGCGAAAATAAATACCCAGACGAGATCGACAAAATGCCAGTACAGACCGGTAATCTCGACAATCTGATAGCCTTTTTTATCGTAATGTCCGAGCTTAACCTTGGTGGCAACGATCGTTAAATAGATAACCCCACCGGTAACATGCAATCCGTGAAAACCGGTGATCATAAAAAAGGTGGAGCCAAACTGCGCAGCCCCCATCGGGTTGCCCCAGGGACGAACGCCTTCTTCAACAATCAGCTTGGTCCATTCAAAGGCCTGCATACCGACAAAGCTGGCGCCCAGAACAGCAGTGGCAACCATCAACCAGAACGTTGCTTTTTTGTTTCCCTGATAAGCGGTATTCACCGCCATCGCCATGGTGCCGCTGCTGGTGATCAGAATGAATGTCATGATGGCAATGAGTAACAGCGGAATGTGCTCGCCTCCCACTGCCAGTGCAAAAACTTCACTGGTCAGTGGCCAGGGTTCGGACGCAGAAATGCGCACGTTCATATAGCCAATCAGAAAGAGGCTGAAGATGAAGGTGTCGCTGACCAGAAACACCCACATCATGACCTTGCCCCAGTTAACCTTGAAGGCTTCCTTGTCGGCCGACCAGTCGACGACCATGTGTTGCCAGTAGCCTTTTGGCCCGCTGTTCAGTTCCGTCATGGTGGTTACCCCAGGCCGCAAGCGGCAGCAATTAAGGCGTAGGTTTCAGGCGTGCGGGTGAGCAGGAAAAACAGCAGCAGCCACAATGCCAGTAAATAGTGCCAGTAGGTGGTGCAGGCTTTCACGGCAACGGCAACCTGCTCAAGGCTGCACCCCTGGCCGATGCGGATAAAGACGCGCACAACCGCAAGTACACCGCCGAACAGATGCAGGGCGTGCAAGCCGGTAAAGAGGTAAAAATAGGCGTTGGCCGGGTTTTCACTGACGCCATAACCAAGGTTGGCCAGATAATTCCAGGTTGTCCATTGCGCCATGATGAACACCAGTGCCAGAACCCCCCCCACGCTGATGCCCAGCATTACACCATCGGGCCGCTGTGCTTTAATCGAATGCCTGGCCCAATGCATGGCTGCACTGGCTGCGACCAGAACCGCCGTGGTGGCCCAAAGCCTCGGGCTCTGGTTGAACGGCAGCCAGGGCTCGCCCGCCAGTGCCTGAAAATCCGGATATTGGGAGCGGGTTAGAAAGGTAACGAAGATCAACATAAAGGCGATGCTGATCACCATCAGCAAAAACCTGAGAGCGATCTGGGCCGGTGGCGTGCCTTCATCCGGGCTCCCGGGGCTGTGGCCATCCGGTATAGCCAGCCAGGGTTTTTCGGCCAGTGCGCTGAAGCCTTTCATGTTGATTTCCTCCCTGACCCGGTGCGGTCAAAGCCTGGTTCGAAGGTCACCTCGCTGTCGGGTACATGCTGGGGAATGAAATCACCAACCACTCCGGGTACGCTGTAGTCGTAAGCCCAGCGATGTACGGTCGGCAGTTCTTTGCCCCAGTTGCCATGCCGTGGCGGTACGTCCGGCGTATGCCATTCCAGCGAGGCGGCGCCCCAGGGGTTGATGCGGGATTTTGGTTCCCGTTTTATCGTCCAGAACAGGTTGAAAATAAAGATCAGCTGGAACAGTGCAACAATGATGGCCGCGATGGTGATGTTGGCGTTGAGTGTGTGGGCTGACTCGGGAATGAAGCTGGTATCACCCAGCGCATAGTAACGCCGCGGCACACCGAGGAAACCAAGGTAATGCATCGGCAGATAGATTGCGTAAGTGCCCAGAAAGGTACCCCAGAAGTGAATCATACCGAGACGGGTATTCAATTGCTTTCCGGTAACCAGTGGAAACCAGTGATAGATGGCGGCAAACAGGACCATGATGGGTGACACCCCCATGACCATGTGAAAGTGGGCGACTACAAAAAACGTATCGGATAAGGGCAGGTCAATCACCACGTTACCCAAAAACAGACCGCTTAACCCGCCGTGGGTAAAGGTAAAAATAAAGCCGATGGCGAACAACATGGGCACCGTCAGATGAATGTTGCCCTGCCAAAGGGTCAGCACCCAGTTATAGACTTTTATCGCCGTCGGTACCGCGATGATCAGCGTGGTGGTGGCAAAGAAGAACCCGAAGTAGGGGTTCATGCCACTGACGTACATATGGTGAGCCCAGACAACAAAACTCAACCCGCCGATAATAACAATGGCCCAAACCATCATACGGTAGCCAAAAATATTCTTGCGCGCGTGCACACTGAGTACATCACTGACCATACCGAAGGCGGGCAGGGCGACGATGTACACTTCCGGATGGCCGAAAAACCAGAACAGATGCTGAAATAATATCGGGCTGCCACCTTCATGGTTGGTTGCCTCACCGAGCGATACGATGGCGGGCATGAAAAAACTGGTGCCTAGGACGGCATCAAACAGCATCATGATCGCACTGACCAGCAGCGCCGGGAAGGCGAACAGGCCGAGGATGGTGGCCGTGAAAATGCCCCAGATGGTCAGCGGCATGCGCATCAGCGTCATGCCTCGGGTGCGGGCCTGCAGAATGGTTGACACATAATTCAGCCCACCCATGGTGAAGGCAATGATAAAAATAGCGAGTGAAGCGAGCATCAGTACGATGCCCATACCGGAACCGGGCGTGCCTTCGAGAATGGATTGCGGTGGATACAGCGTCCAGCCGGCACCGGTGGGTCCACCGGGTACGAAGAAGCTGGCAAGCAACACCAGTACCGACAAAAGATAGAACCAGTAGCTGAGCATGTTCAGGTAGGGAAAGACCATATCCCGGGTGCCGACCATCAGCGGAATCAGGTAATTGCCAAAGCCCCCCAATAGCAAGGCGGTGAGCAGGTAGATCACCATGATCATGCCGTGCAGGGTCACGAACTGCAGGTACATGTTGGGATTGATGAAATCGAACTGATCCGGAAAACCCAGTTGCAGCCGCATGACAACAGACAACAATAAGGCGATTAGCCCGACAAAGATCGCGGTGCAGGCATATTGAATGGCAATGACCTTGTGATCCTGACTCCAGATGTACTTGCCGATAAAGGTTCGAGGGTGGTGCAGCTCGGGTTCCTGATCGGCAATGGCAATGTGTGTCATGGTGAATTCCTGTTCAAAGGTGCCTGTTAAAGTGTTGCAATGTAAGTCAGCAGGTCACGCAACCGTTCCGGGCTGTGGATGGTGCGCGTCATCAGTCGCATCTGGGTACCGAACCGGTCTTGGGGATGTTTGCCGCGCCAGCCCATGCTGAAATGTTCCAGTTGCCGTTGCAGGTATTGATCGCTCTGGCCGGCCAGGGCGGGTGCACTGAGCAACGCTTTGCCTTCTCCGCTGGCGCCATGGCAGGCCGTACAGGCACCGTAAAGTCGCTGACCGTTGCTGATGTCGCCCTCCAGAGTGCCATCGACATCAACCGGGTCGAGCGATGCGATGTAGGCCAGCAGATCTGCCTCGGAGTTGGGGTCGATGCCCTGTGCGATGGTCGCCATGGTCTGGCCCGGAATATCTTCCGGTTCGGTGCCGCGGATGCCTTGGCGGTAGTGGCGTAACTGCCGTGCCATATAGCGGTGGTCCAGTTTGGTCAGGTTGGGCGCATTGAGGGCGGCATTGCCTCCACCGTCAGCACCGTGGCAACCGGCGCAGGACTGATACTGGTTTTCGCCAACGGCAAGATCAACCTCGTTGCCCGACTGGACATCGGTGAACGTGGGGTAGGTAGCGAGCCAGCTCTGGAAGGCCTGCTCCGGTTCAACCAGAACCTGGCCCTTCATGGTGTAGTGGGCCAGACCGCACAGCTCCTCACACAAGATGTCGAAGTTCCCCTCACGTGTTGGTGTAAACCACTGGTAGGTCTGAGTGCCAGGAACCAAATCCATCTTGACCCGGAACTGGGGGACGGCGAAGTTGTGCAAAACATCGTTGGAGCGCAATACCAGTTTTACCGGTTGATCCACCGGCAGGTGCAGCCGGTGGTGTTCCACCAGAATGTCATCAGCGCCGTTGGGGTCACTGGGGTCCAAACCGAAGCGATTGTCGTTGCTGACGAAGCGCGCATTCGCTGCGCCGAGTACGCCGTCGTCTCCGGGAAAACGGAAGGTCCACTGCCATTGCTGGCCAATGGCTTCCACTTCCAGGGCGTCATCGGGAACATGAACTACCTTGGCCCAGACAATCAGGCCGGGTGTCAGCATTGCGATCACGCCTACCGTGGTTAGAGCGGTTAACCAGATTTCCAGCTTTTTGTTTTCCGGCTCGTAATGGGAGCGCCGGTTTTTATTGTAACGGAAGCGCCAGACCGACCAGGCGAGAAACAGGTTAACGGCGACGAACACAAAACCGGTTATCCAGAACGAAATCTCGATGGTGGTGTCGATGGAAGACCAGTTGGACGCCAGCGGCGTCAGCCACCATGGGCTGGCAAAATGGAGGATCAGAGTAACGGCGACCAGACCGACGATGACGATGGCTATATACACAGAGTGTCCCTCTTGATCACAACCAACCGGAAGCGACGGTTGCAGATGTGTCGCAACACTGCAGCGCAGCGCAGACTTATACCTGCACGCTGCGACGGGTAACCTATTGTTATTATGAAGCACCGCCGGCTACTACCGGCGTGTGCAAGTTGACCCTGAATCAGACTGGTAAGCTAGTCATTCCGTCAGCCAATAGCCAGGCCCGGTTACACGCGTTTCAGTTTTGAAAACGGTGAAATAAAGTGCCGGTCGACCGCCGCAAACTGAGCTTCCTTATGGCGTTCGTCCATTACTTTTCTAACCGCAGACTCCTGATCTTTCGGCGTGTAAATCAGAATGAGGTATTTGCCAGATTCGATGTCATCGTGAAAGGGTTGCAGCTTTTTATTCTCGGTATCGACGCCCCAGAGGCCACCCTCCCAGATGCCAAACAAGGTGGTCACGGCAATAAAGATAGCGTTTACCCACCAGGGCAGGTTGTCACTGAAAATACCAGTCAGGTGAAACAGGATAATCAGTAACAGGCCGGCACAAAAGCCGATCAGGCCGCCCAGAATTGAGCTGTGGTACAGGTCCAGTGTTTCAATATAATTGGCGGACTGGATGTGTTTCTGGGTAAGTCCGCTTTCATCTTTGCTGATGACGTGAATATACCAGTCGGAAATCCCCACTTGGTGCAAATCATTGGCGATATCGGCGCTTTCTTTAAGTGTCGGCGATAAATAATATAAGCACTTCATTGAAGACCCTCTTTTTCGATAAAACGCTCAGATATGAATGAGTAGAGCTATTATCTTCGGTGTTCTTGTTATTGGTTGACCTAACGTTAATTCAAGCCTGAGTTTTTTCAACTGGCCAAACAAGTCGAAGCGTTATTAAATCGGAGCTCCAGTCGCACCCCCGGAAGGCGACAAACGTAAGTTAGTGTAAGAAACAGCCGGAATATCAGGTGGTTAATGCAGTTAGAATGGAATTGCCTGCAACTAATTCACGCTGGGACATGATTTATAGCTATTAACAGATATTTTTTAACCGTAAATCAGTATAAAAATTTCTGTTTCGTTTCTCATTGAGGCTCGACAAGTTCGGGTATCAGCGATTCCCACTGACGAACCAGCGTCGGATCCGTCCAGTCCGCGTACCCGTCGAGTTGATAGCGAACCTGACCATGCCGGTCGATCAGAAAGGTGACGGGTAGCCCGGTCATGGGCAACTGCCTGGTAAACTGCGTGGTGGCGTCGAGCAATACGGGCAACTCTATGCGGGTGTTGTCCATGAACTGTTTTACCTGACCCAGGCTGTCGCCGTAATTCAGTGCGACCCATTGAATACCGGCATCGGGGTAGCGGGCTTTGAATGCATTAAGAGCTGGCAGTTCGTCGATGCAGGGTTTGCACCAGGTGGCCCATATATTGATAAACAAGGGGCCGCGGGGCGGGTCGACCGGCTCATTGTCGAGCGATAGCAACGCTGGTTGTACTGGCAGTGCCAGCCCGGTCACGGGGGTGAATGATTGCGCAAGCGAGCCTGAAGCGATGATCAGTAACGTTGTAGTAGTAACGGCAAGGTGTGCAAGCGGTTTGATCATTGACTCGGGCTCCTGAGGTAACTGTGCAGACTGGCTGATACTGCAGTCGCTCGCTAACCCGTTAGGGTAGCAAAGTGATCAGGGGTACAGCGATTAGTGCGCTGACGACCAGCATCGGTATCGACCATAAATGAAAGGCGTAACCCAGCCCGGGTTGCCGGGCCAGGCGCAATGCGATCAGATTGGCCATTGAGCCAATGGCAAGACCAAAGCCACCGACGTTGACGCCCCAGGCCAGTCGCTGCCAGTCATCGCTGAAGGGTGTCAGAAAAATCGTTGCTGGTACGTTTGACATAAATTGGGAGGTCAGTATTCCGGCGGTGAAGAGGCCGCCGGGCAACCTGAGCAGATCAGACACCGGCTCAGCCAGAACCGGCAATGAGGCCAGTAACCCCAGATCAATAAACATCAGGATAAATACCCCCAGTAACAACCAGTCGACACCCAGCAGCACATGGCGAAAAGCGATCAGATAGAACAAAGTGACCGCTATAGCACCGGCACCTGCATAGCCAAGGTCGGTCAGGGCCAGAAACAGGGGGTAGCAAGCCAGTGAACACCAGAGCAGGGGCTTGTGCAAAGCGGAGCGATCAGTCGGGGTGGTGACAGTAAGTCGTTTATGGCTGAACCCCAACGGAATGGCGAGCAGCAGCAGTGCTGTCAGGCCGGCACTCAGTGGCAACATCGTTTGGGTAAACTCAAAAAAGCTTGTGCCTGACTGTTGCCAGAGATACAGATTTTGCGGGTTGCCGATGGGGCTGAGTGTTGAGCCGGCATTAACCGCCAGTGCTTCAAAAATGATCAGCCGTCCCACCGGCAGGTCACCCAGCCGCCGCAAGCTTAACGTCAGTGGCACCACAATAAATAATGCGACGTCGTTGGTAATGACGGCCGACAGTGCGGCCGAAAACATCACCAGGGTAACCGCCAGCCAGCGTTCCGAGTGCATGTGGTTCATTAGCCAGTGGCCGGCCCGTGACAGGTAGCCGCTGTCTTCCAGGCCGCGGCTCAGCACCATCAAACCGGCCAGCGCGCCGATGGTTTTCCAGTCGACCAGGGTTCCGATGGCTGATGATCTAATGGGGGCAAACCAAAGCAATGGCCCGAGCACCAGCAGCAGAATAATCAGCATGGTTTCTTCGCGCAGGCGCGTCAGTACAGGGCGAAACAGAGGCATTATTCAGCGGTTCTCAGAGCCATAGCAGGTTAATTTCTAGAGAGCACCGGCGTCACTTAACAAGGTTGAAACGGCTTCGGCAAATTGCCGGTAGCCTTCTCCGTTCAGATGGACCTGATCGGATTTCAGGCTCGCATTGCCTTGCAAGTCAGCCATGATGTCGTTGTCGATGGGGATATCGTATTGCTTCGCCAGCTCGTCGTACAGGTCGGCCGAAGACAGAAAGATGCCGGGCTCCGGTACCCCGATCAACACTACCTGAATACCCCGCGTTTGCATCAGTTCGATCATGGCGGCCAGGTTGGCTTTGGTGTCGCTGCTGTTCTGGCGGCGCAGAAAGTCGTTGCCGCCGTGGCACAGAATGACCAGATCTGGCCGATAGCGATCAAGTACAGCGGGTAAGCGCTGACGACCCTGGGCGCTGGTTTCACCGGAGACGCCCGCGTTGATAACGTCGATACCGGTCAGTTGTTGCAATACCGCCGGGTAGGCGGCGTCATCGCTCGCGCCTACGCCGACGGTCAGACTGTCGCCGAACGCCAGAATGCGGTCGCCAGGGCCGAGCGGGTCGAGTTGGGCGCCACCGCAGGCAGTCAGCATCAGCACAGTGGCGATGACAGCGGTCGCCAGCCAGCCTCTAATGGCTGTTGGGGTGTGACGGTCACCGGGCTTCATGTACTGGTCTCTGTGGCCAGGTCTTGCCTGGCGAGCACGTCCTTGCCGTGGTCGTAGCCCTGGCGAACGGCCTGGTCGAAACGGCGCCAGTCGAGCAAGCCAACACGTTTCAGCGGTGGGTTGAAATAGAGGTCGGTCAGTTGTTCTGACTGTTTACGCCGTGAGGTGCTGTACAGAATGCTCACGTTCATCAGATAGGACGCCAGAGACGGGAGTTTGTATTGGCGTTTGTGGCGCTTGCGCAGCCGGTCGCGCAGCAAAGTCCAGGTGCCGGGCACTTCGTCGAACGTCAGTGGGCGTCGGGCGGTGACACTCAGGTCGATACCTATCACGGTACCGACGCCGCGTGCCTTGCGCATGATGTCGACCGGAAAGTTGTTCAGGGTGGCACCGTCACAGAGCAGGTCGCCCTTGTGCAAAATGGGTGGCAGCGCTCCCGGAATGGCGGTACTGGCACGCAGCGCTTTGGCCAGCGGCCCGTGGCGCATGACGTGTTCTTCGGCGCGGGAATAGTTGGTCGCCACGCAGTAATAGGTTTTCCACAGATCGTCCAGATGCGCCTTATGGCCCAGCAAGTCCTGAAACGCCTGAACGATGATGCGGGCCAGCCGTTGCCCGCGAATCAGCGACACCATAGGCAGCCAGTTGAAGTCGCCGGTCGGGTTCTGTTTGAACGATTGGCGGCAGATGTCGAAGGTGCGGTCCAGTGGCTGGTCGGCGGCGATCAGCGCGGCCATAACGGCGCCCATGCTGGTGCCCCCCACGTAGTCGACGTCGATGCCCGCTTCCTGCAACGCCTTGAACACGCCGAGATGCGCGAACCCCCGGGCGCCGCCGCCAGCCAACACCAGGCCGACGGCGGTGCGGGTTTCTATACGCGCCAACCGGGCCATATCGCGCTCAAGGTCAGGTCGGATGTGCACATGGTCGGTAACAGGTCTCCGGTCCAGCCAGGCCCGGGTGTTCTTTGGTGCCCGGGTATCGGCCGGGTGGAGCAGTACCAGCATTTCAGCCGCTTCGGTACGCAGCGAGTCGCCGCTCAGGCACTCGGTCTCAATCGGATGCAGTGCCGGTGTTTGGGTAGCGTCGGCGAGCAGCAGTATTTCGTCACTGTGGCGACAGCAGCGCCGGGTCCAGTCCGAGGGTGTGTCGTCGGCCACCAGCAACACGAAGTCGGATTCCGATTCAATCTGGTCGAGAAAAAGCGTGATGCGTCGTTGCCGGTCGGCTGGGTCGTCTTGTGACCCCTGGGCGGTTTGTGCCAGATGCGCTTCCAGCCGTGCAGAGTCCAGTAGCGTTACCGAGCCCTGTTGTTCCAGTTGGGCCGTGAGCCGGGTCGCGAAATTGCCGGCATCTACACCAGCGGATACTGGCACCAGGGTTATGGTGACCGGCAATGGCATGGGGTTGACGTTATGCTGGGTTTGCAGGCGCTGGATTATTTGCCGGGTCAGCGCCATCGACAGGCGATGGCTGCTGGCCAGCAGGTCGTCGAAATGCGCTTTGTCCAGCCGCACCAGAACCGAATCGCGAATGGCGACCACCGTCGCTGAGCGGGGCTCGCCGGTATACAGACTCATTTCGCCGAAG
>DASSWT010000141.1:0-10339 GCA_035704555.1 Saccharospirillum sp.
CTGATAGAGCAACTCAAACACTGGTTGCCGGGGGCCAAGGTGGTAAACACACCGGGCGGTCATATGGCGCCGCTGACTCATGAAACGGTTGTGAATACGCAAATCGAGCAATGGTTGCATTTGAACGACTAACCGAGGAAACCCCATGCCCTACGTCAATATCAAGATCACCCGTGAAGGCGCTACATCAGAGCAGAAACAGCAATTGATACAGGGCACCACCGAGTTGCTGCGTGACGTGCTGGGTAAGAACCCGGCCACGACCGTTGTAGTTATAGACGAGGTCGAAACGGACAACTGGGGAATTGGCGGCGAGCCCGTCACGGTTCGGCGAAAGCGCGGCGAGTAGTCCTTTTTGGGTCGAACTGCCGGCTCGCAGCCGGTTTCCCGGCTGACATAACGAAAAAAGCCACCCATGGGTGGCTTCTTTCGTTATATAATCTGGTAGGACTATCCAGATTCGAACTGGAGACCTCTACCATGTCAAGGTAGCGCTCTAACCAACTGAGCTATAGTCCTGAAGAACGAGGCGTATGATACCTGTACCGGCTTCCAGTGCAAGCCTTTTTTGGCAAAAAGATAACGGATTCAACCAGTTACCGGGTTTGGCGGGGTTTGGGCTGGCTGGTTAGTAGGCCTCTTTGATCAGGCGGACACCGGGTTCGATGGCTCGCCGCCAGCTGGCTTCCAGATCATTTGAAAACTGTGGATCATGCTCTTTCAGGGTGCGCATCAGGGCGCTGAGCCAGAGGTCATACCATTCCGGTTTAATGTTGTAGCCGGTGCGGTCGTGGCTTTTTCCCAGGGCTCTGAGCTTGGTGTCTGGCATTCCCCGGGCATGCAGCACCAGTTGCATGATGCCGTTTCGCAGCAGGTGACGCTGTTGTTTCATATCGGTATCGACAAACTGCGCCCGAATGGCGTTTGAACTGCTCATGAAATGGTCGTAAAAATCGATGAAAAAGCGGTCTTTGTTGCAAACGCGTCCATAGCTTTGAAAAACAATATCGCTGTCTGTCGACGTCATGATGGTAGTGCCTCTTGATAGTCCGATGGTGGTGGCTCGATAGCGTTCGCGCTCCCTGCAGCGGGCCGGACGGGTAGGCTATCAGTACGGGGCAGGGAGTTTACTGATCGAAATCAAGAGGTTAGCAATGAAGGGGCAGCGAGATGTGAATAACCCGGGATCACCATGGGTGGTGACCCGGGGTATGCTGGATCAGCGTTATTCGCTGATGCGCCAGCTTTGAACTTTTTCAAGCCCGTTTTCGAGAATCCAGGTGTTCAGCAATTTGGGGGCGCGGGTTTTCTTTTCCACGGTTTCTAGGCTCATCGGGTGGCGGTAAACGCCGGGCTCCAGTGCCTTTGCTGGCTGTGGGCGGCCCTTGCCGATCACTTTTTTGGGTTGTTTCCTGGCGTATTCCTCAAAAAAACCAGCCAGACGCTTAAGCAGGGCCGATTGTTTTTGGCGAACCAGGGTTTTGGTGATCCAATCGCCTATTTTTACGCTGCGCCGTGAAAATAAATCTTCTTCGGTAATTCCGTATTCGCGTTCGAGTGTTGCCAGATATTCCATGTAGGCATTGAATCCGGCTTCTTTTTTTAACGCGGTTTCTTTTAAGCGAATCAGGTTTTCAAGTTCTGATTCGTATTTCTGAATTTCAGCATCAATATTCAATGAGTCAATGCGAACAGCAGACTGTGTTTGTGTCATAAGCTTCCAGTATTCACGGTTGTTATTAAAAAGCGTTAATTTATCGGGTTAATTGAACAGCATTCAGCAAACCTGGCGGGTCAACTTATCGTCACAGGCCCCTGGGACCGCAGTGTCAGCGGCATTGTGTTTGCTCATTCAGCCGGGTCTTTGCCCCATCATCGGTATGGCCGGAGTTATTCGTTACCAGAACCAGGTTGGATCTTTACGTCGCTAGGGCTGTCATTGGCTACTGAAACGACGTTGGGTATAGGTGCGGGAGCACGACCCCTCAAACAGTAGATAGACCTTCTAGGTTTACATCACGATGTTTAGGGTGACTACATTATGGCTACTACTGTGTTATTGCTACTGCTGCTATGCAGCCAGTGCCCTAATAAAAGGCCAGTAGGGCGGTTTTTGAATAACCGGGAAAATATTAGTCGATATCGGCCAGGCTTTCAATTGTTGTTATCAGTTCAGCCGGTTACAGGGACCGGATTATATGGCTGACTTTTCCGACCAAGCTCAGGGTTTCATGTTCGGGAACCACCAGAATTTCAAAATCCGGATGCCGGGGCAATAACCTTGGGCTGGGGTTCAGTTGCAGTTCCCGCACCATCAGCTCGCCGTTGTAGCCCGCCAGTATGATGTCGCCCTGGCTGGCCCTGGCGCTGCGGTCAACGATCAGGGTATCTCCAGCGATGATACCGGCTTCTGCCATGGCCATGCTGTGAACCGATACCAAAATGCTGGATTCCGGGTTGCGAATACACAGACTGGCCAGATCAATACCCGGTATATCGTGATCCAACCCTTCATCATCATCGACGGATTGGCCTTCGACAAAAAGCGGCAGGTTCAGTTGCGGGCCTGTTTCGCAGCGACCGAGCAGTTGTACTGACATAACGACTCCTCCAAATACTGTTCATGCATACAGTATGGTGGAAGAGTTAGGTTTTGCCAACTGTTGGATTGAGGTTTAAGAGGCTTGAACCGACTCGGCGCCCCGCAACATAGCCATCACCAGCTCTTCGGCATCGAACTTGGTCAGGGCTTCATTGGCACCGACCTGGTTGGCGTAGCTGACGCTCATTTCGCTGTTCAGGGAGGTGTGCAGAATGATGTAGGCACCGGCCAGGTCGGCGTTATCGCGGATGTTGAACGCCAGTTCGTAGCCGTCGAGGCCGGGCATCTCGATGTCGCTGACCAGCAGATCGATGGGGTGGCCTTTGCTGGCTTCGGTTTTGAGAATTTCCAGCGCCTCCATGCCGTTGTTGGTCACCTGATAGCTGATGTTCAGGTTATCCAGGGCATCGGAGAGTTGCCGGCGGGCTACGTGAGAGTCGTCTACCAGCAGAATGTTCAGGGGCTTTAGTTTTTCGCGCTGAACATCGGTCAGAACGGTGAATTTCTTGTCGGCCGGGGCCGGATAGACAATCGATAGCAGCAACTCGACATCCAGCAACTGGATGGTCTGCTTGTCGTCGATCAGCAGACCGGTCAGAAAGGCGTTGCGGCCCAGCATTGAGGGGGGTGTTTTAATGTCGCGCCAGTTGGTATCGACAATGCGTTCGATTTTGCGCACCAGAAAGCCAACTTCACGGCGCTGGCAGTCGGTAATGATGATGGATGCCGAGGCAATTTCTTCGGCCGACAGCGGCTGATAGCCGACCGCATAGGCCATATCGATCACGGGAATGGTTTTACCCCGGATGGTGGTAACCCCCAGTACCGAAGGGTGATCCTGAGGTAGTTTGGTGAGCTTGGCGGTCGGAATGATTTCCCGCACCTTCAGGGTGCCTATGGCGAAGGTTTGACGGCCCGTCAGTGTAAACAGGAGTAACTTTTGGGCATGCTTTGCCTTACTGCTCATAAAAACCTCGCGAAACCGTCCGGGTGCCCGACTCAGACACCGCTGCCATGATACGTTATCGGCCAGGGCGCACGAAACCCAAGCACAGATTTGACCACTGATCAGCCAGGCAGAATTTGGGTATGATACGAAAACCTGGCCTCTGCGTAATGGTAGACGATAAGCCACGGCAGACCGAGTTTGTGGGAGTGGACACTGGGTGTATCGACCGGGTGGTTGAGGGGGGACGCCGTGTCCGCAGTCTGGAGCGGTCAGCCCGACTATGAATTAACAATGGTGTAACAAGGAAACGGTTCCTGATGCGCATGGCCGCTAATATTTTGGTTGTTTTGGGGTGTATTGGAGTCATCGGCAAAAGCCAGGCGGATAATACGTTCAGCCTGGGGCTTGGGGTGACGGCCAGTGAACAGGCATTTGGGCAAGGCTGGAGAGCGCTGCCAGCCCCCAGCTTTTCAGTTGAGTACGAAGGCTATCGGCTGGCAACCCGAGGCCCGGGCCTGGCGGCCGATCTGGTACCCTCTCAACTCCTTAACTTGGGTCCCCTCGTGCGGTATGCAGGGGGGCGCGAGAGCCGCGAATTACCGGAGCAGTATCGGCAGCAGCCGGATATTACTGCCTCTGCTGAAGTTGGTATCACTATGGGTTCAGGCATTCCCTGGCAGGTCATCGGGGTGCCGCTGCCTGGCGTGCTGACCGCGTCGGCAGACCTGGTTACCAGCTTGCCGGGTGGTCACGAAACAGGGGTCTTAGCGCCCTCTCTGGGCTGGGTTAGTTCCGTGACCCCTCAGTTGACTCTGATCGGGTCGCTGGGTAGCCAGTGGGGGACTGACGCCCATATGGATACGTTCTTTGGGGTAGAGGCTACGCCGGATACCGGGGTCGGGGCTTATCGGGCCCGGGCGGGACTGAAGGATCTGAGTCTCAGCCTGATCGCCTCCTACCAGCATACGGAGCGGTGGTCGACAATCTGGCTGACGTCCCTCAGCCGGTATCAGGGAGACGCCGCCCGCAGCCCGCTGGTGCGCGATACAGAGGCGCTGAACCGGGTGTTTCTGGTGTGGGGTATTAGTTACAACGGCCTCTTTTAGTGTCTATTTTCTAAGCAGTTCAACCAATTCATGTAACTCGGTCGACAGGTCACTCATGGCCTGGGCACCGCTGACCGAACTGTGCGCCTGGTCGAGGCCGTGATCCGCCAGAACATACTCGCGATCAGTGACGGATTGATTGTTGCGCATAGAAATCGGTTCCCTGAATATTCTGGCCAAAAGCAATATGGATCGCTTATCGGCCAGTGGTAATCCAGGATTAACCGTTTGTCATAAACCATCAATCAGGAAAACCGTTAATGCCTTGGGCCCATGGGCGCCATAGACGAGCGTTTGCTCGATGTCCGCCGTCTTGGACGGCCCGGAGATCAGCAGGGTATTGGTCGGCATAGGGCCTTTCCAGTCTTCCTCTGTGATCAGTTGGTACCAACTGCTGAACAGTCGGCTGACAGGCAGGATGGCGATGTGCAGCGGCGGTGCCAGCGTCATCAGCCGGGGTTCATCCGCACTGGGTATAACCACCAGCGATCCGGTATCGGCCAGGCCTGCGTGGCAGCCAGTGATGGCGGCATCTGTCTGGTGAAACAGCTCACTTTGCCAGGCTTCCACCGGCTGGTCGTAACCGTGAAAGTCGATCTCGGGCGCGCTGGCTGCCAGGTCGTCGCGCAGTGGCTGGCCGGGAGCAATCAGCACCCGGTGGGCATTTGCCTGTTGCAGCCGGGCTAGTACAGCACCGGCCAGGTCGGCCTGGTTCACCCGGTGAACCTCGCCATGCACCGTGGCCTGCTGAGCGATAAACCGCTCAATGCCGTCTTCGAGTGACCAGCGACGGTTTGCCATGACACTGAAGTCGGGTTGTTGGGTGGCCGGCAGAGGGGGCCGTTCACGCAATCGGCTTAAAATGGTCTGACGAGCAGAAGGGGTCATGGCTGTTGCCTCCTTGAGCGGGCATTCATGGCACTGTGCAAGGTCGTTTTAGCCAGTTTTGGTGCTGTGCGATACCGGGTCCAGCCGCCCAGGCGTTTGGGGCTGAGAGCCCGTAGCCGACTGGCCAGACGGGTAGTCTGACGGTAGAGGCCGGGGTGGCGATGCACGACGCGCCAGAAGGTCCAGATCAGCGATTCCATACCAGACCGTTTGCTGCCATGGCCGGGAACCGTTGAGGGCCGGGTCTGGTCACCATCGACGGCTTCCCGGCGCAGCCGCAGCAACAGACTGGGCAGCGGAATGCGTACCGGGCAGACTTCGCCGCAGGAACCGCACAGCGACGACGCGCTGGCAAAGTCCGGGGTTTGCTCCAGCCCCAGCAGTTGCGGCATCAGTACCTGTCCAATGGGCCCGGGGTAGGTGGTGCCATAGGCATGGCCGCCAATGCGGGTATAGACCGGGCAGTGGTTCATGCAGGCGCCGCAGCGAATGCACTGGAGTGTCTGGGCCAGCTCGTCATCCTGGTAGATATCGGAACGGCCGTTGTCGACCAGCACCAGATGCACCGCTTCCGGTCCGTCTTTCTCGTCCGGCTGGCGTGGGCGGCTGATCATATTGACGTAGGTCGTAATCGACTGGCCGGTGGCGGACCGGGTTAGCAAGCTCAGCAAGGGCGCAACGTCCGTCAGGCTGGGCACGACCTTTTCGATCCCGGTCACGGCAATGTGGCAGGGCGGGGTTGTCGTCGTCAGACGGCCATTACCCTCGTTTTCAACCAGGCAAAGAGTGCCGCTGTCGGCGACTGCGAAATTGACACCAGAGATGCCAACATCGGCCTGCATGAACTTCTCGCGCAATTGCTGGCGGGCCTGATCGGTCAGGTAGTGAGCGTCTTCGCGTTGCTCGACACCGGTCATGGTGTGCATCAGTTCGGCAATTTCGGCGGTGTTCTTGTGGATGGCCGGCATGATGATGTGCGATGGCGTCTCTTTGGCCATTTGCACAATGTATTCACCGAGATCCGACTCCAGCACGGTATAACCGCGCTGCTCCAGATGGGCGTTCAGCTCCATCTCTTCAGTGACCATCGACTTACCCTTGATCACTGTTCTGGCCTGGCGTTGCTGGCAGATTTCGGTGATAACCCGGCAGGCTTCGTCGCCATTCCTTGCCCAGTGCACCTGAATGCCATTGGCCTGGCACTGGCGTTCCAGTTGTTCCAGCAGGTCTGGCAATTGCCGCAGGGCCTGCTGGCGAATGGCCTGGCCCAGGTCGCGCAGGGCTTCCAGGTCCCAGTCGGCAAAGGCAGCCGAGCGCTTGTGCATCAGCCCGGTCATGGCCCGGTCGAAGTTGCCGCGCAGCTGGGTATTGGTCAGCGCTGCTTTAACCTGAGGCCGAAAATTGATGGCGCTGCCGTGGCCATGCTGTGGGGCCTTGGGGTGGGTTTGTGTCATTGTTCAGGCCTCCCGGTTTGGCTGGGTGCGTTGCCATAAAAAGCTCAGCAAATGTTCACCGGGCAGGGCCTTCTGTTGTTTTTCGGCGACGCCGCTAATGTTCATCAGACACCCGCAGTCGGTGCTCAGAAAGCGGTCGCAACCGGTTTGCGCCAGAGCGGCTACCTTGTCGTTGGCCATGGCACCGGAAATGTCGGCATGGCGAACCGCAAAGGAGCCGCCGAACCCGCAGCATTCGGTCACTTTGGCCGGCTCGACCAGAGTGACGTTGTTCAGTTGCCGCAGCAGCGCCGGGCCGCTGTCTGCTACGCCCATTTCCCGGCGCGATGAGCAGGAGGTATGCAATGCAATGGTTACCGGCTCGCCGGTGTCGGCCAGTTTGATGTGGCAAACATTGACCAGAAAATCAGCCAGATCCCAGACCCGGGCGGCCAGTTTTTCGGCGCGGGCGGCGTCTTCGGTGCCGGCAAACAGCTTGGGGTACTGGTGTCGCACCATGCCCGCGCAGGAGCCCGAGGGCACAACGACGGGCCAGTCTTCTGGAAACAGGTCCAACTGAGTGCGCGCCACGGCCCGCGCTTCATCGCTGCGGCCCGAGGTGTAGGCGGGTTGCCCGCAGCAGGTTTGATCCTGAGGGTAGATGACTTCGATGCCTTCCCGCTCCAGCAGTTCGACACCGGCTAGCCCTGCTTCGGGGTAAAACAGATCGACCAGGCAGGTGCCAAACAAATACACCTTGTCGGGCTTGCTCGGGTAAAGAACGACGGGCTGTGACATAGGAACCTCGGCAAAGAAGGGTGTGCACGGTTGCATCGTCCAATGGGGCTGAGGTACGATGCGTTATTAATTGGTAATACCAATTTACCATTTGTTTTTATCGAGAATAAGCACACTGAAGGGGGCTGTCAATCCGCCTTGTGTGTACCTGCTTGAAAGACGCCTCCGGAGACCAGCCATGAAAACAGTACGGATGTCCGACCAGGTTGCCCATTTGCTTGAGAAAGCCATTACCGAGGGGGAGTATCCGGTGGGCAGCCAGCTGCCGCCCGAGCGTGAACTGGCCGTTCAGCTGGGCGTTTCCCGGCCGACCCTGCGCCAGGCACTCACTACACTGGCGGCCCGGGGTTGGCTGGAGAGCCGCCAGGGCGGTGGGCATCGGGTCTGCCAGCATTTGGGCGACGGGTTCAGTGATCCGCTGTTGGCGTTACTGAGTACCGATAAGGACTACCAGTACGATATTCTTGAATACCGCAACGCCCTGGAAGGCATGGCTGCCTGGTACGCGGCCTTGCGCGCAACGGATGTTGACCGCCAGCGGCTGCAGGCCTGCGTCGCCGAGCTGGAGCGGACTCATCAGGCGGGTAATCCGGCCGAACAGGCCCGGGCGGATGCCGATTTTCATCTGGCCATTGCCGAGGCGAGCCACAACGCGGTGTTGTTGCATAACATGAAGGCCCTGTTCAGGGTGCTGGCTTCGTCGATCGCGGAAAGTGTCTTTCAGATAGCGGGGCAGGGCGACACGGCCGACCGGCTGCTGGAACAACACCAGCGCTTGCTGGGCGCTATCGTCAGTGGCGATGCCGCAGCGGCCCAGCGCGCTTCCCAGACGCACCTGGGGTTTGTCGAGTCTTGCCTGAACGAGTCGCATCGGCTGGGGCGCCAGCGTCAACGGGGTTTGCAGGCGTTTTCGGTAATGCCCGACTAGTTGGTGGCGGTTCCTCTTTCGGCGAGCCTCGGGCATGATGTCGCCCACATTGTCTATAATTCAGGTTGCCGCCTTCCCAACCCGGGTTTCGGTAACACAGGTTCCAGGAGCAGGAGTACCACGCGCAGATGACCGTTGCTGTATTATTTCCGAACAAGACCGTCGTTAAGCTGGGTCTTGCCGCAGGTGCCTTGCTGGCCGCGACCGGCAGCCAGGCTGAAACCTTTGCCGAATCCATTCAGGAATGCCGTGCTCTGACCGACCAGGAGCAACGCTACCAGTGTTACGATGACGCTGAGCAGCAACAGGCTGAAGCGCAAAGGGTTACCCGGGATGTCGGCAAATTTGACTACGAGTCGACGGCGGACCCGATCACCGGGCAGACCGAACATTCGGTCTTTCTGCGTTCGGATCGTGGTCTTAACCGCCGACGCAACCCGATTGAACTCGAAATTACCTGTGATTCCACTCAGCCCAGTGATTACCGGCTGGTACTCAACTGGGGAGAGTTTCTGCCCAGTACCGAGCCAGAGGTGACCACCCGCATTGGTCAGGGCGAATCGGTAACGGGTACCTGGCAAACTGACCGGTTTCGTGAGCGAACGATTTTCTCGGGGGTTGAATCAGGTTATACCAAGGTTGGGCTGATCAATGAGCTTGAAGCCCAGGCCGAAGCCGGAAATACGAGTCTGGTGTTTCGCACCACACCGTACAATTACACCCCCATCACCGCCGTGTTTGATATGACCGGTTTTACCGATGTCATTCAGCCAATGCGAACGTCCTGTCAGTTTTGATGCCCGGTTGATGGCGCCGTTATTAAGCAGGCGTCATCAATAGCTGCTGTATATTCCTCTTTACAAACTGTTGACCTTAATAATGTGCTAATTGGGTCTCAGTTCCATCACGAAGATTCCCCTGAATCCTCACAAGCTGCTAGCGTGACTGAAGCTTCCGTCTTACAACGTATTTTCGGTCCAGTGACAGACCGTTGCGTAATTCGGGCAAGGATGCAGGCGTTTTGTCGGAAGGTGACACTCTGGTTGTTCAAGCATGAATTGCCAGGTCATGTTGTCTCCAGGCCTGTGACACTCGGTGACCCTGGAAGGGCACCGCGTTTCTCAACTTCGACAAACAAGGATTTAACATGACCCTTAATCTAATAATAACAAGGCTCATCCGCAGGCGAGCTGCTGTCTCGCTGTACGCGGTTGTTGCAGGATTATGCCTGACCCTGTTCTCGGTGAATGCCCTGGCAGAATCCGAAATTTCCGAACGTAACCTCACCGGACAACGCAATGTGCTGGAAAAAGCCCGGCCGTCTGCAGCTGAAACGGCGCCGGGCGTCCAATCTTTCGGTCGCTTTGCTGAGCCAATGAACCGATACATCATCACTGGCGAGGCGGCCGCTGTTGCACGCTATCGTGGTGATGTCGCAGGCTATCAGGCGACCAGTCCGCAAGGTCGTGCGTCCCTGGATGTACAGGCACCGGAAGTGCGCGCCTATGGCCAGTACCTGGAAACGCAACAGACCAAGCTGCTGCAACAAATTGCGCTGCGTCTGGGCCGCTCCGTTGAGGTGGTCGACCAGTTCTCCCTGGCGGTCAACGCCATTGTGGTTGAGCTGACGGCAGA
>DASSWT010000179.1:0-4276 GCA_035704555.1 Saccharospirillum sp.
GCTGCGCCGTCCCCCTCTCTCTAACTCTCTCCCCCAGTGGTGGAGAGAGGACTGTTGTGTGCAACGCTGAGAGCGATGCGCGCAGGATACATTCAACCAACGAACGGCTCCCTCTCCCGCCTGCGGGAGAGGGCTGGGGAGAGGGTTCTCTTCTGGTTTAGCTACCTCAAGCCTCAAACGTCGAATGCAAATTAAAATAAGCCCCACGCCTGGCCAACAACTCATCATGTGTACCACTCTCAATCACCCGGCCTTCCTCCAGCACGTGAATCAGATCCGCATTCATCACGGTGCTTAACCGGTGCGCAATTACCAGGGTGGTTTTGCGTTTGGCCAGGTCTTCCAGGGTTTCCTGAATCAGTTTTTCGGTGCGGGTATCCAGCGCCGAGGTGGCCTCATCGAGCAGCAGAATCGGGGCATCGCGCAGCAGCGCCCGGGCAATAGCCACACGCTGACGCTGCCCACCGGAGAGGTTTGTGCCGCGCGGCCCGGCCAGTGTATCCAGCCCGGCTTCCAATTGGCGGGTGTATTCATCCACCAATGCCTCTTTGGCGGCTTTGTCGACACTGGCCATATCGGCATCCAGCCGGCCCAGCAGAATATTCTGTTTAATGCTTTCATCGAACAAAGCGGAATCCTGACTGACCACCGCAAACAATTGCCGCAGCTCGATCAGATCCAACTGGTTAATCGGTACATCGCCGAGCCGTATCGTTCCCGATTGCGGGTCGACCAGCCGGGTTAAAAGATTAAACAGCGTGGTTTTACCAGCGCCGGAAGCCCCCACAAGCGCAGTCATTTTCCCAGCCGGTGCGATTAAACTCAGATCGTGCAGTACAGATTTATCCGCATAGCCGAAATTGAGGTGATCCATCACGATGTCTAATTGCCCCACATTCGCGGGCACCGGCACCGGATGTTGAGGTGTCACGATCTTTGGCTTCAGATCCAGCACGCTGTAAATTCGCTCCAGGCTGGCACTGGCCGCCTGAAAGGCACCGCTGATGTTGCTCAACCGGCGCAGCGGATCAAAAATCAGCGCCATGGCGGTGAAGAAACTCATAAACTCACCGATGGTTTTTTCACCGTCGATGATCTGATGCCCGCCGTAAATCACTACCGCCACAAAGCCAAAACCAGCGACCAGATCAATCATCGCTGGCATCGCCGCCTTGCCGATTTCCGAACGTCGCTGATACTTGAAGAACCGCTCGGTTTCTTTCTGGAAACGCCCATCTTCGTGTTTTTCCAAGTTGTTTTGTTTGATGGCGTTAATGCCGTGAAAAATCTCATCAAGGCGCATCGATAAAATAGACGACACTTCCCGTGAACTGCGGGTCGTTTTCAAAATAAGGCGTCGCAACATGGCGATGGGAACCGACAACAGCGGCAAGCCAAACAACGCAAACAGCGTCCAGCGCCAATCCACCAGCATGGCTACGGTTAACAGGGCGATCAGCGAGATAGAATCCCGCCCGAGGTTGATCATCGCGGTACTGGCAAAGTCTTTCAGTGCCTGGGTATCGCCCCGAACCCGTTCGATCAAACCGCCCGGCGAATGCTTGCCAAAAAAGGCAGAGTCGAGCCGGACCAGGTGGCTGAGCATGTCTTTCTGAAGGCCGGTTACCACGCGCAAACCCACGGTAACGGTAATCACCCTCTGGCCAAACCCACCAAGCGCCCGTGCGGTAAATACAATAAAAATCGCCAGGGCGATCCACACCACCTGGTCCGCATTGCCTTGCACGAATACCTGGTCGAACATGGGCTGCACCAGATAGCTAAGCAGACCCAGGGCGCTGCCTTCGATTACCACAAGCACCGCGGCCACCAGCAAAATACCAAGGTGACGGCGCAGATACCCATGCCACAGTCGCTTGATCAGCGTCGAGCGAGGGGTGTCGTGGTGGGTGTCCAAATTAAAATCATTCACGTCTAAGTACCTTGTCGACGACCCAACTGGTGAACCCAGCGGGTTTGAAATTCTGTTCAAGTTGACGAGGGTCGTACACCTCGGCCACCCAGTGCTGAAAACTCAGTGGCGTGTGCTCACAATACCGTTCGTATTCGCAAAAAAATGCGTGCAACAATCCAGTTTTTGCGCCTTTAAAATGCAGATAACGAATCGAAAGCTGGGCTTTGGCATCGGCCACGGTACCCTGCCCCGTCAGCAACAAATACAAACCCGCTGCAAAACCAGATCGGTCTGCGCCCGATTTGCAATGAAACAATACCGGGCGCTCTATGCGCTGAACAATGGTTTCGAATTCCTGCACGATCTCTTTTCGAGGCGCGCCGCGTGAAGACATTCTCAGCGCAACCAGCTCAACACCCGCGGCCTTGCAGGCTTCAATTTCATACAAGGAACTGCCACCGGCACTGAGGCCACGCAAATTTACAATGGTGCGAATGCCGCGGCGAGCCAGCTTCCGAATTTGCCGGGGGCTCGGGTGATTGCTGCGCCAGGCATCAGGTGCAAATTGCGTTGGCCAGTTCCACAGCGGCCGAAGCAGGCCATGGTCGACCACCATGGCATCCAGCCAGGCGGCCAGGCGTACCGCCGGTTGGTGAAACCGGCTGGCCCAGGTTCCGCGCCAGCGTCTATACCGGCTGGTCATAACCCGTCTCTTTCAAATAGCGGTGCACTTTGGCTCGAAATTCTTTCTTCTTGCGCTGCCGTTCCCATTTAACCCAGCGTTGAGTCGGTATCCAGGTGCGGTCACCCAACCCATCGACGATGACGAACTGTTCGGGCTCGGCGCCTGCGCCTTCCAGCACAATGTTTTCCAGATTCAGGTCCGCAAAGGTTAACGGGCTCTCGACCAGCAAATCGAGCAAGGCATGCAAGTCGGTAACCCGCTGCGGTGTCAGTTGCCGGTTATCGAGCAACACCCGCAAGGTAGGCGCCAGGGCGCCGTTTGCATCCCTTGCCGCTGCCACCAGTAACCCTAGACCGATATCCGTCTCCACGATACCGTGAATCGGCCAGATCCGCTGGCAAATCGGGCCATAATCCTCATACCGGCTGGCAATGTAGTGGCGTAAGTCCCGCTCGATGCCCGAGGTATACAAAAACCGGTCTTTCAACCGCTCAGCCCAGGCTTTCAAACCACTCTGCGGGTCTTTATTTAACCGGGGGATGTGCACTTTAATCAGCAAATCGGGGTCGTTTGGGTGTTGGTAGATCCAACGGGTTTTGCTGCGGGCCAGCGGGGTCTGCTCGTGCAGGTGCAAAGGCCCGAACACCCGGGCACCCGGCTTCAGTATGGCACCCGCCATCGCCTGCTCATCGGCAATCAGTTCGTTAACGGTAGACGGTTCGCTGGGGCCTGAGCCTCGGTTACTCACTCAATTTTCCTGTGTTACGGCTCACGAAGGGCTATTAAGGACGATCGAAGGGGCCAAACAGAGTATTGCTGATGGCCAGAAACTGGGCGTATGGTACTGAAAGCGCTTGCCGCTGCCTACCATGGCGCCGCCAAAAGGCGACTAGGGCGCGTCGAGACGGTGTAAAACACCCCTTTGGGCAAACACCCGCTCATTGAGACAATACCCCCACCCTTAAGGTAAAATCCGCCCACTTTTTCCATTGACCACGGCGTATTCATGCTAAAAATCATCGGCCGGTACCTCGACAAAACCTGGCGACGGTTCCGCCCCTACCTGTTGCCCGAGTTCAAACAGGCCTATCAATCCCTGATGCTACAGGCCCAGCCATTGCCAACAGAAGGCAAGCTGGTGGTGTTCGACTTCCACAGCAACCGCATCGACGGCCCTCAGGGGCGCCGCTTTTTTAACCTGCACACCTTCTTCACCCGGGCCGGCTATTTCCCGGTGTTCATCGACCACTATGCCTTTCTCGCCAACCCGCGAAACAACTTCAAGGCCGAGTGTTTCAAGCACCCCTTCGCCGTGATCGACCGGCTTGACGGGGTTCGCCAGCACCCGGCGTCTGTGTTGCTGATTTCAGACCAACCGGTTAGGGCACAGGCGACAGCGACATCTAAAACCCCAAACAACCCTTCAATACAGCGCTTCACCGTCAGCCTGGCGGTCGACGAACGCATCGGCTCCAATGAATTCCCCTGGCCGTTCCCGATGTTTCCCGGCTTATACCGCCTTAACCAGGATGAGACGCTCGGCGAACGCCGATTGCAACCGCGCCCCTGGGGTTTCTTTTTTGGCGGCCAATCGGCCAGTCACAAATACGATAAAAACTGGGTGCGGGGCGTGTACGGCAAAGTCACCCGGGGCACCTACCTCGACATTGCGCGTA
>DASSWT010000181.1:0-16235 GCA_035704555.1 Saccharospirillum sp.
CCAACTGGCCTCCAGCCGCAGGCTCTGGCCTTCAAGGTTGGCTTCCATCCAGTCTTCCAGGTTGCGTGCTTCCGTTTCAACCTGTCCCCGGTCTATTCCCATAATCACCAGCGCGGCCTCGCCTCTATCGGTTTCGGACCAGGGCGCCAGCGTCAGTGCCACGTTCACCTGTTCGCGGCAGTAGCGTTTGAGCGGGCCAAAGGCCCGCGCCAGATCGGCCGTGTTGCTGACACCGGGAAAATAACGCTCAATTTCGATCAGCCGGATGTGCAGAGTCATTGGGTCAGGAACCTCCTGGTTAATGGATTTGAGGGTCGGTGGTCAGCGTGATCCCAAACTGCTTCAAACGCTGTACACGCGGCGCTACAGGCCGACCCGTGTCGGCCGCTACAGAACTGCGACAGGGTGTTGATCCCTGCAGTGAATGTTCTAATCTGAAGTGATTGACCACGCTCCACTCAGCCCATGCACTTATTGTTTGCCGTAAAGGATTGTCCATGTTTGAAAACCTGAAAGCCATTGGCGTCTCCGACACCGACCGTATTGAGAAATATACCCTGCGTACCGAAGGCCGGTACGACATTCTGAAGATTTATTACAAGCGCGACAAAGGCGAAATGTTTGCGCGCAGTGAGAAGTTCAAATACCCGCGCCAGGTTAAACGCGTCAAAGTCGACAGCGGCAGCCAGAAATACGCAGATACTACCGAGATCGCGCCAACCCTGCGCTATGTTGTTGAAGAACTCGATGTTATTGCCAAGCGTGAAGTTAAAGAAGTCGATCTGAAGAAAAAGATTCTGAGTGACCTGCAGCACCTGGAAAAAGTGGTGCAAAGCAAGATCGAAGAAATCGAAGCCGATCTGAAGAAACTCTGATTTGTGCAGCGCCCATTGACTGTCGCCCCGGGCAGGCAGATGATTTAGCGGTCTCAAGGGGCCTGCATCCATGTTCACGTTCGGTTCTTCCCTGTCATTAGTATCGGGCGCCTCCTGGCGCCGGGCAGGGCTTTGGCTGATCGTCTGGGCGCTGGTATCGGGCGCGAGCCTGGAGTCGGCCCAGCCGGTCGCGAACGACGGCACCGTGGCCCTGGGCGACTCGGCTCAGGCCTTCGCTGCTCTGCATCAGGAGCGGTTGCGCCCGGCGATAGAGGGTGACAACCCGGATGCCGACCCGGAACCACCCGATGCCGCTATTGGTTTTCCTGCCTCGCTAACCCAGCCGACTCTGATTGATGCGGTCGCGGTGCTTGCCCGCGCCTCCACCTTCAGCCCCCGCTATGCATTACCCACACCTCGTTCACCGCCCCGGTTCTGATTCGCCTCACCGTTAAGACAGTTTCCCTAGGCGTTTATTGACCGAGGTTTTTCCATGACATCCCTGACCAAACGGGCCGTTGTTTGCGGCCTGATCGTTATACTGGGCCTGCTCAGCGCATTGCCCAGCGTTTTACCTGCGTCTGTTTCCCGGCAGCTGCCGGACTGGTATGCCGACACCACCCTGTCACTCGGGCTGGATTTGCGCGGCGGATCGCAGTTGCTGCTTAACGTGGATACCGCAGCGGTCGTGCAGAACGAACATAAGCAACTGACCGATCAATTGCGTGAGCAGTTGCGCGAGAACCGGCTGGCTTATCGCACCCTGACAGTCAGCCCTGAAGGTCCGGTTATCACGCTGCGTAACGCAGCCGATATGGACGCTACGCTGACGCTGGTGCAAACGCTGATTCAGAACCCGGACACCGGTACGGCCGATTATTCCCAACGTCGCGACGGTGAGGTGCTAACCCTGCAAGCCAGCCCAGCTTTTGTTGAACGGCTGACCCGGGAAGCAGTTGAGCGCAGTCTGGAGGTGGTGCGCAAACGGTTGAACGAAAGCGGCCTGGTGGACCCGACCATCGTGCGCCAGGGTGCCGAGGGCATTCTGGTGCAACTGCCCGGGGTTGACGACCCGGCGCACATTCGCGCCTTGCTCGGCACCACGGCACAGCTGACCTTTCACTGGGTGGCGGATGTCAAAACGCCGACTGATATGCCGCTGCAGAATCTGCCTTACCAGGCTTCGGCTACTACAAACAGCACGGCCGGTCTGACCATCGAACAGGACAGCGCGCTGGCCGGCAAACACATCCGTGATGCGCGCCTGGCCTATAACCCGGAAACCAATGAACCGGTGGTCAGTTTCACGCTCGATCGCAGCGGCGCAAGGCTGTTTGCAGACCTTACTGCTAATAATCTGGGGCGGGCCCTGGCCATCGTGCTTGATGGTCAGGTGATCACCGCGCCGGTGATCCGTTCGGTCATTGGCGGCCAGGGTGAGATCAGCGGTGCTTTCACGGCCACCGAGGCCAGCGACCTGGCATTGCTGTTACGTGCCGGCGCCTTGCCCGCTCCCCTTGAGGTTGCCGAGGAACGTACTGTGGGCCCAGAACTTGGCAGCGATGCGATCAGCATGGGCATCAGCACCGGTGTGCTGGGTACCGCCCTGGTGTTTGCCTTTATGCTTGCCGTATATGGGCGCTGGGGTGTGATTGCCTGCCTGGCCCTTGGGGTGAACATTGGCCTAGTGTTCGGCGTGTTGAGCCTGCTGGGCGCGACCCTGACTTTGCCGGGCATTGCCGGTCTGATCCTGAGTATTGGCATGGCGGTTGATGCCAACATCCTGATCAACGAACGCATTCGCGAAGAGAGCCGTCGCGGCCGGTCGCCGCTGATGGCGCTGGATGCCGGGTTCAAACGTGCCTTCCGCACGATTCTGGATTCGAACATCACCACCCTGATCGCCATCAGCCTGTTGTTTATGGTGGGCAGTGGGCCGGTGCGCGGTTTCGCCGTGACCATGGGGATCGGGCTGCTGGTGTCGTTGTTTACCGCCATCTCCTTTACCCGCGTGCTGATGGAGTGGCGCCTGATACGGCGCGGCCGTCAGCCATTCTACATTTCCGGTCTGGCCTGGCTGGACCGGGTGGGAACCTCCTCGCTGGATGTGATGCGGCACCGCTGGTTGGGGTTGTCGATCTCTGCGCTGTTGTCGCTGGCGTCTGTGGCGTTGTTCTTTGGCCCGGGGTTAACCTACGGCATCGACTTCAGTGGCGGCTATCTGCTGGAAATTGCAGCGCCGGCGACGAGCCTTGCTGATCTGAGAGCAACGCTGGAACCGGCCTTTCACCAGATCATGATTCAACCGCTGGCCGACGCCGGGAACTATTTGCTGCGCTTGCCGTTAACGCAAACGCCGTTGGACAGCCCAATCGACCTGCTTGGGCAACTTAAAGGCGCGGTAACCGACCTGGTACCGGGGGTTCAGGTGTTGCGCGCTGAAATGGTTGGCCCCAAAGTCAGCGGCAGCTTCGCTGATATGACTGTGCTTGCCATTCTGCTGGCCGGCTCGGGCATGCTGGCCTATTTGTGGTTGCGCTATGAAACCCATTTTGCCATCGCCACCGTGGTCACCCTGGCGCTCGACATTACCAAGACCATTGGCTTTTTTGCGCTGACGGGCATCGAGTTCAACCTGACCGCCGTTGCCGCGATACTGGCGTTGATCGGCTATTCAGTGAACGACAAGGTGGTGGTGTTTGACCGGGTGCGAGAGTTGCTGCAGGCAGAGCCGGACCGGCCGCTGGCGGACATTCTGAATGCGAGCATTCGCTCCACGCTGACGCGAACCGTCTTCACCTCGGTAACGACGGGCCTCGCCTTGTTGCCGATGGCATTGGCCGGCGGCAGTGCAGTCGCCAGCTTCGCCGTGCCGATGGTGTTCGGCATTCTGGTGGGCACCAGCTCATCGCTGTTTATCGCTGCGCCCTTGCTGTTGCTGTTGGGCGAACGCCGCAGCCGTCGCGGCCTGGGGCAACTGCGGCTGACACCGGAACAGACACTTCCTGAGCTGGCAACGATGCCCTAGTGGTCCATGCGTGAAATTCTGTCACTAAGGAACGACGCCAGCAAGCTCAGAGCGAGGCCCAGAACCTTAAAGTATGAACCGCCGGAATAGCACCGCTATTTCAAGGTTTGACAACGAAGCTCTGGGCTTGCTGGCAAAGTGAACAGTGACAGAACTTTCCGCATGGCCCACTAGACCTCGAAGCGTTTGACCAGGCGGTTCAGGTTGTCGGCCAGGCTGGCCAGATCCCGGCTCGAGCTTCGGGTCTGGTCGGCACCGGTGGCGGTATTGGCCGCCAGATCCCGCAGGTTGACCAGGTTCTTGTCGACCTCTTTCGCCACCTGAGCCTGTTGTTCAGAGGCACTGGCCGAAGCGGTGTTGCGGTCGTTAATGGTGTTGACCAGGTCGGCAATGGCGACCAGTGCCTCGCCGGCTTCATGGCCGGCGTCCAGCGTGTGCTTTGCGTCGCTATCGCTGTCGCGCAGGGTTCCGGCCGCCTGTTCCGAGCTGGTTTCCACCGCCTGAATAATGGCTTCAATCTCGCGTGTTGAGTCGGCCGTACGGCTGGCCAGGGCGCGTACTTCATCGGCCACCACAGCAAAGCCGCGACCGGCTTCACCAGCCCGCGCCGCTTCAATGGCGGCGTTCAGAGCCAGCAGGTTGGTCTGCTCGGCAATGGCCCGTATCACGTCGAGCACCGACCCAACATCGGCCACGCGCTGCGCCAGCGTTGTCATATTGCCACTGGCCCCCTGAATGCGGCTGGCCAGTTGCTCAATGGCCTGAACAGTCGACTGCACTTTCTCACGGCCAAACTGGGTGCGTTCATTGGCCTGTTGGGATTCACTGGCGGTGCCCACCGCGTTGCTGGCAACTTCTTCAATGGCGGCGGGCAGTTCGTTGACCGCCGTAGCGGCCTGCTCCAACTGATCGTTTTGCTGCTGCAACTCCTGCAACGATTGCTCGGTAACGGCATCAAGCGTGGTCGAGGCATGGCTGAGCCGGTCGGCTGATTCGGCGATCTGGCTCAGGGTGTCGCGCAGACTGTGCTGCATGGTTTGTAAGGCCTGCAACAGCATGGATATCTCATCCTTGCCTGCGATTTTGATATCGGTGGTTAGCGTACCGGCGGCGATGTCGTTGGCGACATGAATGGCCTGCTGCAACGGCCGGGAAATGCTTCTGACCAACGACCAGGCGATCAGCGCCAGCAGAACGGCAATGGCGCTGATGGCAGCAATGGTAATGATGCGCGACGCCTGATAAGCCTGCTCCGCCTGAAGCTCGGCAGCGGCAATGCGCTGCTGCTGATAGTCGATCAACCGTTGCAGATGGTCAAAGGCCTGGTCGGCCAGCGGCAACATGGCCTCGGTGCGCAGACGCAGTGCATCGGCGCCACGCCAGTTGGAGGCCAGTTGAATACCGTCGTTCAACGCCTGTAAAAACTGGGTCTCAGCGGCAACAAAGGCATCGAAGATCTGCTGATTCTCATCGGCGGTGATGTTCTGCTGATACGCCTCCTTGGTGGCGTTCAGCGCGGCAACCGACTCATCAATGGTCTGTTGCAATGCTTCACGTTCAGAGGCTGAACTCGAAAAGATCATCGCCGTGGCTGGCACCTGAATGTCGCTGAAGTACTTGAACAGGGTGTTGGCCGCGATCAGGTTGGGCAATCGATCCTGAGCGATGACAGAGACCTGGGCATTACTGGCATCGAGCCGGTTCAGGCTGAGCGAGCCCAGTACGACGAAAACCAGAACGATACCGACAAAAGTAGCGGTCAGCCGCTGACGAATGGTGAAGCGTTTAAACACAGGGCGATTCCTTGGCGTATTAACGGTTGTTGTTTTGGCCCGGGAAGGTCTGCCTATTTTGTTAAGTCTATTTGCTACTCAAGTTTCGGAGTTGGCTGAAGTGACAAGCGGCGGGTGCCGGGTATGCCCCTGTGGGGTAGTCCGCAGCAGGGATGCTGCGGCCTAGGCTCCACGGATGGATTTACGCCGACCCCACAGGGGCATACCCGGTAGCCGCTGCGGGCCAACGCCTCTCAGGCGACCCGGACTCCGAAACTCAGGTTATAAGTGTAGTATCGGCGGGTTTTGTCGGCCATTGAGTTTTTCTTGTTCCTTGATGGTAGACTGCCGCCGCCCCGGCGGTCGCCGTGGCTGTTGTTCAGTTTGCCTGCCTGCGAGGAAACGCCCTGGTGTTGTCTCTATTGTTGTTTTCGCTACAGATTACCGGCCCGATTGCCCTGGTGGTGGTATTGGGGGCGGCCTTTAAACGTTGGGAATGGATTAACGATGCCTTTGTGCAGAGTGGCTCCAAACTGGTGTTTAACGTGGCTCTGCCCAGCTTGTTGTTCCTGAACATCGTGGGTTCCCGGCCGGATGCGATACCCGGTGGCGGCATTATTCTGGTGGCGGCGTTGTTTACGCTGGGCTGGTTTGTTGTGTTGTCGGTGCTGGCGCCCTGGCTGGTGCCTCACAAAGACGAGCGCGGTGTTTTTGTACAGGGCAGCTTTCGCGGCAATATGGGCATTATCGGGCTGGCCTTTGCGCTGAACGCCTTTGGCCAGGAAGCCGCAGTGCTGGCCTCGGTCTATCTGGCGTTTATTACCCTGCTGTACAACGTTTTGTCGGTGATCACCCTGAGTCGGTGGTCGCCGCGTCAGGTGGTCGGTCACCCGCTGGTGTCGGCGGTTAAGGACATTGTGCGTAACCCGCTGATCATTGCCATATCACTGGCGGGCGCCATCGTGGTGCTGGGCATCCCCATACCGGACTGGTTACTCGATACCGGTGACTATTTTGCCCGCATGACGCTGCCGCTAGCGCTGATTTGTGTGGGAGCGAGTTTAAGCTGGGCTGGCTTTATAGAGGCTGGGCGGGTGACCACCCTCACTTCGGTGTTCAAACTGGCGCTGATTCCGCTCAGTGGCGTGCTGATCGCCTATGGTCTGGGCTATCGGGATGTTGAACTGGGGGTGTTCTATCTGATGGCGAGCACGCCCACCGCCGCGGCCAGCTATGTGATGGTTCGTGCGATGGGAGGCAATGCCAACCTGGCTGCGTCCATTATTGCGACAACAACGGTGATCAGCCTGGTTACGACCAGCCTGGGGCTGGTCGTGTTGCGCGCTTTGGGTTGGGTTTAACCGTTACTGGTTTTGCACCCGCTCCAGTGAGGCTTGCAGTCGGTTGACGACTTCGACCGGGGTGTCTTTGTTCATCGCCAGGTACATGTCCACAGTGCGGATGATCCAGGCGGGTTCGATATCCGGGTAACCGGCATCTTCGGCCAGGTCGTAGGCATTAACGTCGGAGGCAATCCACACATCGATCTGACCCTGTGCCAGGCGTTGTGCGTTCAGGCTGTCGTTGGGCAGCGTCGAGACTTCGATGCCCTGATCCTGCAGGAACAGAGTGGTGGCCGAGTTGTCGTATCCGCCGACCCGCAATGAGCGCAGATCATTAATGTCGTTGACCTCGACGTCGCTGCCCTGGTAACGAAAAATCGTCCAGTTGTATTGGGCGATAGGGCCGACCCATTGAAAGATATTCTCGCGCTGCGGTGTTCTGGCCGTGGAAAAAATTCCGTAATACGGGCGCTCCAGCGTTCGGCCATAGCCGACACCCCAGTTGCGCAAACGCATGCGGTAGTCGTAGCCAGCATCGGCGAGCAGTGCCTTGACCACTTCGGTTGAGGTACCACCAATGTCCTCGCGCCAGTGTTCATAATCACGGCCGGTCAGGCTGTAGTTATAGTTGCCGTAATTTTCCGTGTAGATGTACAGGCGGGTGTCGTCTTCGGCGAAGGCCGGTAGGCAGAACAAACAGGTCAGTGTCAGTAGTCGTGACAGAACCGGGGTAACGCTGAATTTCATGGCAGTGACTCTCAGGTGATTCCAGCCAAAAAGCTGGACGTTTTGGGGTCAGGCTATCCATGGGTTATTAATCATGAGCGGTTCCCTGGCTCAGGTCGTGCAAATGACGGGTTCAGAGCGCACAGCACCGCCGCCGCGTCCAGCGGTTGCAGGTGAAGCGTTCCGGGAAAATCTGGATGGTGTTATACCCAACACCAGGGTAGAACCAGAGCAGGGCGGGTTAGAGGCAGCCCGCCTGCTCTATCTTTAGCCCGGCCATTTTAGTGCCGGACTAATGATATTAATGACCGAGGATCTGGCTCAGGAACAACTTGGTCCGGTCATTTTTTGGGTTATCGAAGAACTCGTGCGGTTCGTTTTCTTCAACTATCTGACCGGCGTCCATGAAGATCACCCGGTCGGCGACCTGTTTGGCGAAGCCCATTTCATGGGTAACGCACAACATGGTCATGCCATCTTCGGCGAGCTCAATCATCACGTCCAGCACTTCCTTGATCATCTCGGGGTCGAGCGCCGAGGTTGGTTCGTCGAACAGCATCACTTTTGGGTTCATGCACAGAGAGCGGGCAATCGCCACGCGCTGCTGCTGCCCACCTGACAACTGCCCCGGGAACTTGTGGGCCTGTTCGGCAATCTTGACCCGTTCCAGAAACTTCATGGCGGTTGCTTCGGCTTCCTTCTTGGGCTGCTTGAGCACGAACATCGGCGCCAGGGTCAGGTTGTCGAGCACGGTCAGGTGTGGGAACAGATTAAAGTGCTGGAACACCATGCACACATCCTTGCGGATAACTTCGATGTTCTTGACGTTGTCGCCGAGCTCAATGCCGTTGACGATGATGTCGCCTTCCTGATGTTCTTCCAGGCGGTTCAGGCAGCGAATCAGGGTCGATTTTCCCGAGCCCGAGGGGCCACAGATAACGATACGTTCGCCTTGTTTTACATCCAGATCGATGTCGGTCAGGACGTGAAAATCACCGAACCACTTGTTCATTTTTTTGACCTGAATAACAGATTCACGGTCGGACAGTCGGCTTTGTTCAGTCATATGCTGGACTCCTAGTGTGAGGTGCTCTTCTTCAGGTCGTTGTCGAGGTACGCGCTGTATCGCGACATAAAGAAGCAGAAGCAGAAGTAAATAAGGGCAATGAAGAGATACGCTTCAACAAATTGCTGACGCCACATGGGGTCGTTGACGGCGGCACGGGTTGCTGCCAACAAATCAAACAGACCGATGATGACCACCAGCGAGGTATCCTTGAACAAGGAAATAAAGGTACTCATGGTTGGTGGAATCACCAGGCGCAATGCCTGCGGCAATATGATCTTGAACGTCTTTTGCCAGTAATTCAGACCCAGCGAATCAGCGGCTTCATATTGCCCCTTGGGAATTGCCTGCATACCACCGCGGAAAACCTCGGCCAGATAAGCTGCCTGGAAGAAGATGATACCGATCTGTGCCCGCAGAAGAACATCAATGCTTACGCCTTCCGGCAGGAACAACGGAAACATCACAGAGGCCATGAACAGCACCGAGATCAATGGCACACCCCGGAATACTTCAATGACCACAATACAAACGACTTTAATCAGTGGCATATCGGAACGCCGTCCCAGGGCCAGTAACAAGGCAAGCGGAGCCGCGAAAGCGATGCCGACCACGGCCAGAACCAGAGTCAGTGTCAAGCCGCCCCACTGGGCAGTACGCACCGGTGTCAGGCCCAGAATACCGCCGCGCAAGACAAAGTAGACCGCGATGAAACCGACAATCCAGGCGACAGCCAGCCAGGGAGACCAGAACCGGCGGTTCATACTCAGTAGCATGCCGGACGTCAGCATGATCATGGCCACCAGCGGCCGCCAATGCAGCTCGGAAGGATAGGTGCCGAACAACAGGAAGCGCCACATATCATGAACGTAAGCCCAGCATGCCCCTGTTGCGGTTTCACACGCTTCTTTGGCTGCACCAAAGCTGGCGTTTATAACCGCCCAGGAGACCAGAACATCCAGTACGCTCCAGATGATATAGATACAAAACAACGTAATAGCTGCGTTGAGTGGTGTGGAAAAAAGATTCTCTTTCATCCAGCGCAGGCTGCGGTTAACGACCGGGCCGCTGACGGGACGAGCTCTGTTGGTAGTCTCGGTCATCTCAACGCTCCACCAGCGACATGCGCTTGTTGTACCAGTTCATAAAGAGGGAAACGAGCAAGCTGATACTGAGGTAGACCGTCATGAAGATAGCCACCCCTTCAACCGCCTGGCCGGTCTGGTTCATGGTCGTGTTGGACACGGAAACGAGGTCCGGGTAACCAATGGCGACCGCCAGAGAGCTGTTCTTGGTCAGGTTCAAATACTGGTTGGTCAACGGAGGGATGATGACGCGCAATGCTTGTGGCAATACGATCAAGCGCATGATCCAGGAAGAGCGCAAGCCCAGCGAGGTGGCTGCTTCTGTCTGACCGTAAGGAACCGACTGAATCCCGCTTCGAACCACTTCAGCAATATACGTTGTGGTGTAAAGGGTAAGCCCTAACAGAAGTGCGGTGAACTCAGGGCTCATGCGAGCACCACCCTGAAAGTTGAACGTATCAATTTTAGGAACGTTCATTTCAGTGGGTGCACCAAACACGAGCCAGACCAGGAATGGTACGGCAACAATGATGCCTAGCCCCACACTGAGGTGCGGGAAAATGTGGCCCGTTGCTTCAAGACGTTTCAGACTCCACCTGCGCAGAAAAAATGCACCGGCGATGCCTGCAATAAACCCGACGCCGACCCAGGTCCAGGCAGGGTGATTGGCCATGACCGGAATATAAAGCCCGCGATTGGACAGAAAAACGCCTTCTATCGGGTTAAGCGCCGAGCGAAGTCCGGGTAAGCCACGGGTAATAACGGCATACCAGAAGATCAGTTGCAGAAGCACGGGGATATTTCGAAAGGTCTCAATATAGGTAACGCCGATGAACCGCAGCAACCAGTTCTTGGATACAGTGGCGATACCAATAATGGTGCCGAGAATAGTGGCAAGTACAATACCAATGCTCGCTACTTTGAGGGTGTTGGTGATGCCTACCAGCAAAGCGCGACCATAACTGTCATCGGCCGAGTAGGCGATAACACTTTCGCTGATACCAAAAGCGGCTTCGCGATCGAGAAAACCAAAACCAGTTGCAATGTCCTGAGCTCTCAGGTTGGCCAGAGTATTACTGACCAGATACCAGCCGAGCAAAAAGACACCGCCAAATACCAGAATCTGATAGACGACAGAGCGGAAGGTCTTGTCATACAAAATAGTCAGAATCGGGTTAACGTCGTTACTTTTTGAGTGTTTGGGGCTCATACCCGACGTCTCCAAAGGGAATGCAAATCAGAATAATGCAATGAGCTTATAAAAAGCGGCCCTGTTGGACAGGGCCGCAGCGTTAACGTGAGTTCAGCAATATTGCATTGCCGGGCTGCTAATTAACGAACGGGTTGGGCGTACATCAGGCCACCATTGGTCCACAGCGCGTTAAGACCGCGCTCAAGACCGAGCAGATCGGTTACGTTGGTTTTGTAAGACTCACCGTAGTTGCCCACCTGAGAGATGATGTTGTAAGCCCAGTCTTCGTCCAGACCCAGAGCTTCACCCAGGCCAGGAGTGGCGCCGAGCAAACGCTGGATACCCGGGTTCTGGCTGTTTTCGCGCATTTCATCAACGTTTTCTGAGTTAACGCCATACTCTTCTGCTTCGATCATAGCGTTCAAAGACCAGCGAACGATATCCATGAATTCATCATCGCCATGGCGAACCGCTGGGCCCAGCGGTTCTTTGGAGATGATTTCTGGCAGGATGAGGTAATCAGCCGGGTTCTGCGCAGAAATGTTACGGGCAGAAGCCAGACCAGAGGCATCGGTAGTGTAAACGTCGCAACGACCGGCGAAGAAGGCCGCTGTTACTTCAGAGGTGTTTTCGATTACAACCGGTTCGAATTCCATGCCCTGGGCACGGAAGTAGTCGGCCAGGTTCAGTTCGGTTGTGGTACCTGGCTCAACGCAGATGGCTGCACCGCTCAGCTGCTTGGCACTGGTGACACCCAGGTCTTTACGAACCATGAAACCCTGACCGTCATAGTAATTGACGCCAGCGAAGTTCAGACCCAGAGACGTATCACGGGTCAGAGTCCAGGTGGTGTTACGCGACAGGATGTCGACTTCGCCAGACTGCAGGGCTGTAAAACGCTGGTTGGCGGTCAGCGCCGTAAAACGAACGGCTTCCGAGTCACCCAGCATCGCTGCGGCTACCGCACGGCACAGATCAACATCAAGACCGGCCCACTCGCCACTGGTTGCACTCGAAAAACCGGGCAGAGAGGTGTTAACACCGCACTGAATGTAGCCCTTGTCCATAATGGCATCAACGGTTTCACCGGCTTGTACGCCAGCGGCCAGGACAGACAGTGACAACGCCGCTACGGCGCTTGTGCTAGTCAGTTTCTTAAGCATTTTACTCTCCATTATTTCATTGCTTTTATTATCGGCTTTGGCAGACCAGTCGGTGCACCCAAGCACTGATGACCACTCAGACCGGAGGTCTGTGCGGATTCTCGCTTCCGGTTCGTGACCGGAAACAAACGTGATGCAAACGCCAAAACGTCTGCAGTCTGTAAGGAGGATCGAGCGGCAATCGAAATCGCCTTAACATTTTTATTATGGTTCGATGCCGTTAATACATAGCAAGGATGGGGCCAGTTTGTACCGATACACTCCAAGCTATTGATATATATGAGTTTATACTTGGTTCCGACGTTTGACTAGACACCGGGTGGCTATAACCAGAGGAATAACTGTCTGGTCAGAGTAGCTGCCAATCTGCGCTGTGCCAAGGTGGTGTGATGGTGGGGAGCGAAAAAGTGCCCTGTTATAGTGTTTTACGAAGGTGAGCAGGGCGTCAGCTAACTGTCAGGGCGGTGTAAGTGCTGGTCTATAACCATTGGAATAGTTATAACCAAAAGAATAAGTTCGCTTGGTTTTGAGCGCTGGATCACACAACTGGGATCGGCAGGCGCAATGTCCGCTGGGCATCACGATTCAAGTTCACGCTGCCGCTTCAATCGCTTGCTCAGGGCGGGCTGTGAAATCCCGAGAATGCGGGCGGCTATGGACTGATTGTGGCCGGCGCGGTGCATAGCCTCGGCGATCAGCAAGTCATCGATTTCGGCCAGGGTGGGTAAACGGTTGTCCGGAGCGAAGTGAACCAGGGTGTTGTCCTGGCTGGCATTCTCGGCTCCTTGTCCGTGGCTGAACAGATGCAGGCCCTGACGGGTCAGGGCCCCGTTGTGGTGGCGGCTCACTGAGTCGAAGGCGATGGCCCTCAGCTCCCGCACATTGCCCGGAAATTCATACGCCTGCAGCGCGGCCCACAGATCGAGGCTGAACTCGGGTAAGGGTTTGCCCATATCCTCGGCCGCCTGTTCGGCAAAATAGGTGAACAACAACCGGATGTCTTCGCGACGGGCGCGCAAGGGCGGAATCAGGACCTGGTGAGTGCACAAGCGATAATAGAGGTCGCGCCGGAAGGCACCCTCACGTTGGCGTTCGGCCAGATCCTGATGGGTGGCGACAATGATGCGGGCTTGCAGGCGTTTGGGCCGGTCGGCACCCATGGGGTAGAACTCTCCCTCCTGCAGCAACCGCAGCAGCTTGATCTGACTGCTCGGGCTCAGATCGCCAATCTCGTCCAGAAACAGGGTACCGCCCGAGGCTCCTTCAACCAGACCGGGGCGTTCCTGATCTGCACCGGTAAAGGCACCTTTGCGGTGGCCGAAGAGGGTATCGTTAAAGATGTGGTCGTCGAGCCCGGCCACGTTTACCGTCACCAGCTTGCCCTGGCGGCCACTCAGCGTATGGACCGCCCGGGCGATCAATTCTTTACCCGTACCACTTTCGCCGCAGATCATCACTGGTTGGGAGCTTTTCGCCACCGATTCCAGATATTGAAACACTGAGGCCATGCTGCGGCTCTGGGTCAGAATGCGGGAAAAGGCTTCGGGTGAATCCAGTTGTCGGCTCAGCACCCTGTGGCGCAGCTCCTGGTTTTCCCGCTTGATCTCCTGCAACTGAATGGCACGCTTAATGCCCTCGAGTAACCGCGCCGACTCGGTGGTCTTCACGTAAAAATCAAAGGCACCCAGACGCAGGCATTCGACGGCGGTCTCCACCTGGTTCAAACCACTGATGACCACGACCGCAACATCCGGAAAGGCTTCAGCCATCTCGATCAGCAAGTCTTTGCCGGATTTGTAGGGCATGTTCAGGTCGAGCAACACCACGCCGATGGCATGGTGTTCCAGGTAGTTCATGGCTTCGCGACTGTCCTGACAGTAGTGCAGGTTGGTGATGCCACCTTTGCGCTCCAGCATCAGGCCCAGGCTGCGATGGTATGACGGTTCGTCGTCGATCAGCAGAATGCCAAATTCGGGGTAGAGACTGCGTTTCTTGTTTTTGTTGCCTGTCATTGGGGTTCGACCATCTTCCACGGAAAGGTGACGTCTACCCGGGTGCCTTCGCCGGGACGTGAATGAAACTTCATGGTGCCATCATAGGCCTTAATGATACCGGCCGAGACGGACAAGCCAAGCCCGGTACCACCCTGCTCGCGCTTGGTAGTGAAAAAGGGGTCGGTCAGGTTGGGCATGGCATCCGGTTCAATGCCGCAGCCTTCATCGTGTACGGAAAGCACAATGCGCTGGCGGATGTGGTCGATACGGGTTTCGACCTTTACACCATGCTGATCGTCCGGTAGGGACTGGCAGGCGTTGATGATCAGGTTGATCACCACCTGTTCAATGCGTTGCGGGTGGCCCAGCATTGACGGCAGGTAAGGGTCGAGAATGAGGCTGAACCGGTTGGTATAACCGCGAATGGTGACATCGAGCAGGCGCACGGCGGTGGACACCACGTCGTTCAGATTCATCGGCTCGATCGCGTCGGTCGCTTCCTGGCGGGCAAAATCGCGCAGGTCGTTGACGATGCGCTTGATGCGCTGTGCGCCTTCGTTCATCTCATTGATGATGTAGGGAATCTCGCTGCGAATGCGGCGGTAGTCGAGCCCGGCAATGTCGAACCCGTCGCGCTGCTCGTACAGGCTATCCAGATGCGGCAAGGCATCTTCCCAGGCGTCTTTCAGCATGGGCAGGTTTAACAGAATAAGCCCGCTCGGGTTGTTGATTTCATGCGCTACGCCGGATACCAGAGTCCCCAGAGAACTCATCTTGTCGGCCTGAATCAGTTGCTGCTGCTGTTTCTTGACCTCCTGGGTCCGGCGTTCAACCTGTCGCTGCAGGGTGCGAATCCAGACCGACACCAGGGCAAGACCGAGCAGCAAGACGGCACTGCTGATGGCGGCAATAATGCCCAGCAATCGCCAGTTGGTGGTGCCCTGGCGCTCCAGCGTACCGAGCCACTTATCGTAGATATCCTGCTGACGGCCGGTGTTGCGCAGAATGGCGAGCCCCTCGGAAAACAGCGTCAGAATCTCCTCGTTCCCTTTTTTGACCCCGTAGCCGTAGGGCAGTGGCCGCAGCGGCCGCCACACGACGTCGATATTCGATAGCTGGTGTTCCTTGCTGTAATACAGACTGGGCAGTGTGGCTCCGAGCGCGTAATCGTAATTGCCTGCTGCCAACTGACGCAGGGCATCGGAATGCGCCCGCACCGGAATGATCTCTACGCCGAAGTCATTTTCGCGCAGAAAGTCGTGCACGATGCCTTCGTTCTGCACCACAACCGATTTGCCACGCAGGTCGTCGTAGCTGTTGGGCTCCGGGTCGCCCTTGCGCGCAAAAAAGGAATAGTTCACCACCACCGAAGGCGCACTGAACGAGAATTCCCGCTCCCGTTCCGCCGAGGCGACCATTCCCTGCAACACGTCCATTTCACCGTTTTCCAGCTTCTCGCGCATGACTGACCAGCTGTCGAGGGTAATCTCAACGTCTATACCCATCACCTCGGCGATGGCTCGCGTCATATCGACGTTGTAGCCAGCGATGTTGCCATCTTTATCAACAAACTCGTAGGGCGGGTAACTGTCGTCGCCACCGACCCGGATGACCTGGTTGACGGGCTCGGCACTGCCCCCGGCTGTATACCCCAGACAAACCAGGAGCGTAAGGCTGCGAACACAGCGTGTGAGGGTCGACATATTCATTCAGGTTCCGTATTCCGGCCCCAGCTCCTCGTGAAAGCGTTCGACCTGCTGGGCCACGTCCTCATGCATGCCGCGGTAGCGGGCGATGTGGAACAGAGCGTCGCCTTCATAGACTAATGCCAGCTGGGTCAGGCCTACCAGAACACCCGCTCGGGAGGCCCGGACTTCGGAGGCTTCCATGGTGCTGGGGTTCATGATGCGGGCCAGAACCTGGTCTTTCTGGATATAGGTGCCGGGTTTGACCAGACATTGAAAAACACCCGAATCACTGGCGCGTTCCCA
>DASSWT010000228.1:0-16407 GCA_035704555.1 Saccharospirillum sp.
ATGATTCTGGTGCTAACCCCCATTGTTCTGGCACCAGTTCTGGCGCTGGGTATGACATCGGTACTTTGGTCGATAGTGGCAGCCCTGGCCCTGATTTTTTCCGAGAAAGTCATTCCTGAACGGCTGCTAGTGCCCGGTCGACTGATAGGGCTGGCTTTAGTGGTGGTGGCAACCTGGCTGATGCCGTTGCCGGAACTGAGTTTGTGGTCGGTACTGGCAATCGACTGGTTGGGGCTGACTACAGAGCAATTGACCGCAGGCTTGTGGTGGTTGCTCGGGTTTCTGCTGGTTGCCGGAGAAGCCAATTTACTGATTCGGTTGCTGTTCCACAGTTTCGATCTGGAACCCATGAGTAAGACACCGGAGCCTGCTGAAACCGCAGAGGCCGGGGTTATTGACCAGACCACGACAGCAAACCAGAACGCAGAACCGGAGATCGACCAGCGCGAGTACAATGCCGGTCGCATCATTGGCATTCTGGAGCGTTGGCTAATGTACATCGTTTTGGTCGGCAGTCAGCAACAGGGTGCTGCATCCGGGTCTCAGTACAGCATCATTGCGGTCATTCTGGCAGCCAAAGGGTTTGCCCGTTTCCGGCAACTGGAGGAGCGTGCTTTTGCGGAATATGTGCTGATCGGAACGCTGGCTTCGACACTGTTAACGGTGGCTGTGAGCTTGTTGATCAGTAGCCGGCTGGTGCCATAGCTCACTCACCAATATCCTCATTCCACAAATCAGGCCGCTCGCGGATGAAGGTTTCCATCAGGTGGATGCAGCCTGCCTCCTGGCGTACGTCCAGCTCGACGCCGCGGCTGGATAGTAACGCTTCATCGCCCTGAAACGTCTGGTTTTCACCGATCACGACTTTGGGAATGCCATACAGCAGGATGGCGCCGCTGCGCATGGGGCAGGGCGATAGCGTGGTGTAGAGCACCGATTCGCGATACACCGACGCTGGCTGGCGACCAGCATTTTCCAGCGCATCCATCTCGCCGTGCAGCACCACGCTGCCCTGTTGAACCCGGCGGTTGTGGCCCCGGCCAATGATCTTGCTTTTATGTACCAGTACTGAACCGATCGGGATGCCGCCCTCGGCGACGCCGGCTTTTGCTTCGTCGAGCGCGGCTTGCATGAATTCGTCCATGTCGGACTCCTGAATAGGGGGTATAACCCGCAAACTAACGGAGGGCGGGGTGGCACGCAAGCGAGTAATACAACCTCAGTCACATTCCGGGGGCTGTTGGAGTGCTAGACTGTAAAGATATCGAGTTTCAGAGTTCGTTGGGTGGCCCTGGCCCGCGGCGACTACCGGTGGTGCCTCTGCGGGGGCGGCGTGAATCCGTCCATGGAGCCTAGACCGCAACATCCATGTTGCGGGCTTCCCCGCAGAGGCACCACCGGCATTCACCGCTCGCATTGGGGGGCTCTAAAACTTGAGTGATAGTGTGTTAACCAATACAACTAAAAAGGCAGTAACGCCATGACCCGGATTGTGTGGGTAGAGGACCAGTCCCACTGGGTCGAGCGGTTTAAACCGACGTTGGAAGCGACCGACTTTAACGGCTCGCCAACGGACGTCCTAGTCTTCAAATTCGCGGAAGCCGCTTGCCAGTACATAAAACAGTGCCCCGATGCCGATGCACCCGATGTCGCGCTGCTCGACGCCCATATGGGCGGCAACAGCCACGCCGGCCTGACCGTGTCGCGGGCTCTGCAGAAGCGCTGGCCGGACTTGCCGGTGGTGTATTTGTCGGAGCACAGTGGTACCGATATTGAACAGGCGGCGTTTGAGCAGAATGGCACCCTGGATTTTATTGCCAAGCACCAGCGCAATGTTGAAGCCGTGCTGTGCTGGCGCATTCAGGCGGTGTTGCGTCAGCAGCGCCACCAGCCCGGTGAAATCGCCAAAACCAACAGTGACACCCTGCGCAGCGGCTCGCTGAGCATTGATACGCGTACCTGGGAAGTGTTCTGGCGGGGGCATAAGCTGATGAATCCGACCAACCCGCGCCGGCCACTGGCGCCGACCCCCCGCAAGATCCTGCGCTTTCTGGTGGAAGCAGCGCCCAGCCCGTTGTCGACCTGGCAGATTGCCGATAAGCTCGATGCCGACCCGGAGCGGTTTTCCTACGCCAACTACCGGCAACACATTCGTACGCTGAGACGCGCCTTCGATCAGGTCGAAGCGGGCGATGGCGGCTTTACCGACCGTTGCCGGGAAGGCGTTGGTATCGTCACCTTTGGCGATCAGGAAGCCTACTGCTGGAGGCCAGACCATGACCCTGCGCGCTGACACCGATCGCCCTTTCAAGCCAAATTGGCCACAGCGTTTCAGCGTTCTCAGCAGTTTTTTCGGGCTGGGTCTGGTAGCGTATTTTTATCTGATTACCGAGCCCGACCTGATGACCTATTATCAGGTGCCTGAATGGGTGCTTGATCCGCGTCTGAAAATGGCCCTGTGCGCAATTTTTGCGATATTCCTGATAAACGATGCCCATCGCTTTGGCCTGGCGCGCCGTCAGCAAAAACAGCAAGCCCGGCAGTTGCAGGAAGAGTTCAATCAGCTTTGGCAGAGCCGCAAACAGCTGCAACATAAAGTCCATACCTATGCGGGCCATGCCGATAAACTGAAATTGTTCATCAGCGACAAGCTCCTGGAATACATCGAATACGATGAGAAATTCCTGCACTTTAAAAGCATTGCAGCAGAAGTGCGTCATAACGGTGTCATCGGCTTCGATAAAGTGCAGTCGGCGCTGGAGCAAGCGCTTGCCCAGCCCGGGGTAAACGACGGCGACCAGGCGAGAACCCGGGAAGCCTTGCAGCAGTTGCGCTACGTTTGGGACCTGCTCGATCTGGCGACTACCGATAACATTGCCCTGCACCTGGCCAATCAGTTGTGTGATCTGGAAGAACCCTATTACCAGCAATCCCTGAACCCGGAATCGGCCGACTCTCACGAGCTGCAGCCAACCTTTTCACCGGTCGCCGGTCTGGTGCGGGCGCTGACGCCGTTGCTGAACACACCCGAGTCCCTGCAGCAGGCCGTGGCCGAGGGGCTGCCCTGTCAGTGGCAGGATGATCCCTCGTTCTGGGTGCTTATTGAGCCCTGCGGCGTGGTTCTGGGTAATGAAAATCACTGGGTATTGTTGCTGGAGAATTTGCTTAAAAACGCCCAATTTTTCAGTGGCAAGCGACCCTATCGACACAAATACCGGCGCATTGGCGTGAGGCTGACTGAACCGGCGGGCAAGGTCCGGTTGCAGGTGTTTAACAGCGGGCCAGGCATCAGTGAGGAAGACAAAGCCAAAATCTTTCAACTGGGGTATTCGACACGCCGGGTGAAGGAAAACCACGGCAAAGGGTTGGGGCTGTTTTTCGTAGGCGAAATCGTTAAAGGTTATGATGGCTCTATTGCCATTGAAAACATCAACAATCGCCCCCGTCAGATGACGCTGCGGCTGGAGTTTGAAAACGGCGATGTTCATACCGATTCCTTCACCATTGAAGTGGAGGACGACCTGCCCGTTTGCCAGCGTCACGACCAGGCGACGACCGAGAAATCCCTGAGCTGGTCATTTGATCAGCGCCTGCGATCCGTCGAGGTGTCATCGGCAGATTCCCATCAGCCACAGCAGAGGGTACTGGGCAAAGATACCCGCAGCCTCAACTGGGTCGACCCGCAACGTCCTGACAACCCAAGTTGGGTGCTGGATATCAATCTGACCCGCAAAAACGCAAGCTTGGTGTTCACCCCACTGGATGTACGCGGTGTGCAGTTTACCGTCGAGATGCCGCTGGCCGCTTCACGGCTGGCAGAGGATGGAAGTTCAGAAGACGACCTCGACACCATCGATGTTGACCGCCTGAATCAGCCGTTTCAGGCGCTGGATTTGTACCACGAGTCCAATCACTAACCAAGTTTCAGAGTTTGCCGAAATGATAAGCGGCGGCTACCTGGGGTACCCCTGTGGGGTAGTCCGCAGCAGGGACGCTGCGGTCTAGGCTCCATGGACGGATCTACGCCGACCCCACAGGGGTGCCTCAGGTGGCCGGTGCGGGCCCTTGCCTCTCAGTAGACCTGAACTCCGGAATTTGAGTCACTGAGAAGCCTGCCGGAAGGCAGATGGTTCGGAAGTGACTTTTCTATGGTTACCGTTCCCGCTATTCTCAATCCTTATACCTCTCACCCCTGACGATAAGGATCGACTCAGTGACCCGTCTTTTGTCTGTGCTGTCCCTCATGTGCGCTCTGGTGGTAACCGGCTGCAGCAACCTCCCAAACCAATCGAAGGCTAGTATCAGCTGGCCTGAAACCCTGGCCGAGCCGGCACAGTTGATTGATACCCTGAATGCGGATGCCATCGCTTACGCTCGAATACCCAGTCTCAGCGCCTGGATAAGCGCCCCAAAAAATAATGAGATGGGTGAGCTGTTAGCGACCGATGCCAACCGGGCAGCCGTTACCGTTTTGCTGGAAGCCTTGCGTCAACAATTGGAACCGTATGGCGCCGAAGGCGCGGCCGCGGGGCTTTTTCTGGAGAGAATGCGGTCGCCCCTGGAGCTGGCAGTGCGGTTGCCTGAAAGCACCGCCCTGACCGGTGCCGAGGTGCAGGCCTCCGCGCGTTTTGATTTCGACTCCCGGTCAGCCTTTGTGCAACACCTGACCGCTCTGCTGCAAGAACACGATGTCATCCGCCATCTGGCAGCACCGACGGACGACGAACCCGGTCGTTTAAGCCTGGGTGTGATGCCCGCCTATTATCAGTTCGACCCACGCACCCAACGTTTCACCCTATCGGCCGGGTTTGCCAGCAGCGCGCAGACACTGGCGCAGCTGGGGCGAGAGGCGAACCCGAAGCATCCGGCGCTGCAACGTCAGGCCGAGCTGGAAGACAGTCGCTATGGTCTGTATGTGTGGGCCAACACAGAGGCTATAATTCCTCAGGTAGAGCCGTTTATGTCCGCCATGGATGTGCGCGAACTGGATTCGCTGGGGGTGATGGGTAGCCAGGAATTTGCGTTTGCCATAGGTTCCCGGGCGGGTAAGGGGCAAACCACCCTGCTGCTTCGGGGCGAGCAGGGGCCATTGTGGGATCTGGCGTTGCCAGACATACCGGCAACCCGGGTTCGGAGCCTGGGAGAGCCGGATTACTACGTTTCAACGGTCATTCCGGATGAAGACTGGGTGCGTCGCCTGGCGTCCGTATCGGATTTTTCACTGCGTGACCTGAATCAGTTCACCGCCAAAACGGGGCTGGACTGGACGACGCTCACCGCTGGTTTAACCGGCCGCGTGAGCTTTGTAATGGATGATGCAGGCCGGTATTTGGCGCTGGAGCCGAGTGATGCCGATGCTTTTGCCGAGCTGCTGGAAGAGACGCGTTATCGCGGCTATACGGAAATCACCGATTATTCCACCCAGAACGGGCCGATGCATCGCCTGCTGCTGCCCTTGTCGGGCTTCTGGCTTGGCACGGAGGGGCCGTCGGCTTCTGACTGGTTCATGCGCAGCCAGGATTCCCAGGGCTGGTACTATGAACAGGAGGGAATCTGGTATTTCGCGACGGTACCTCAGATTTTACTGGCCCGTCTGCAGGGCTCACCGCAAGGTGAGCTGGCGAGCTGGAGTCAGCCGGAAACCGACCCGCCAACTCTGCAGTTTACCGGTGAAGTCGATTCCCTGGTTCAGGCCAACTACCACTACTACCTTGAGGGATTGCAGACGCTGGCGCACATGCTCGATACCGAGATAGACATGCTGGCCTTTCCCGTAGCCGAAGGGTCATCCGAGTCGAGCCAGGCGCAAGCCAGCCTGTCGCTCACCTACCGGCAGGGCACGATCCGGGCGGTTTATGGCTATGAAACACACCCCCTAGACCCGCTCCAGGGCTCGATGGGCAGCGTGGCCGTCATCGGCATACTGGCCGCTATCGCCATACCAGCGTATCAGGATTACGTAGAGCAAGTTGAGTTCTACTCTGAGATTTAAATAACGAACAATCAATAACCTCTTACAACCGCACGGCTGGGTGAACCTATAGCCAGTCTGCGGTTGCCTTACCTCTCGTCCGTTCAGTAACCCCCTTGCTTTCCATAACGCCCACCTTAAAAGCGTGATCCATATCACAATATGCCGCGTATTGTGGTGATTAGGCAGTCATCATACGTCGATTGTGTTGTTCGAGGTGAGCATGGAAGGTAGTTACGATATTTCGCTGGTCAGTTTGTCCTATCTGGTGGCCATTCTGGCGTCTTACTGCGCCCTGTATTTCGGCACCCAGCTAACCCGGGTTGAAGGCACCAAGCGCAGAATCTGGTTGGTGCTGGGCTCCCTGTCGATGGGCCTGGGTATCTGGAGCATGCATTTTATTGGCATGAGTGCCTACCAGATGAACATGCCGATGAGTTATGACCTGACCATGACCGTTGTTTCCTGGGTTGCTGCGGTGCTGGCGTCCGGTCTGGCGTTGTTTCTGATCAGCAAATCGGTTGCTGGGGTTAGTGTTTTGCTGCTGGGCAGTCTGGTGATGGGCCTGGGTATTGCTGTCATGCACTATCTGGGCATGGCGGCGATGCGGATTACGCCGTCGGTCAGTTATGACCCGGTATGGTTTACCGTGTCTATTCTTATTGCAGTAGGGGCCTCAGGTGCGGCACTGGCCATTTGTCGCTATACGCAACGCCTGAGTGGGCGTCAGGCTGTTGGCTTCCAGGGTATTGCCGCGCTGGTGATGGGGGCGGCAATTTGCGGCATGCATTACTCCGGTATGGCCGCTGTTATTTACCCGCCGGGTGCGATGCCTGCGATGAGCAATCAACTGACCGGCGCAGATATTGGTACTCCTGTGTTTGGCGCGACGGTTCTGTTTATGTTGTTTGCCCTGCTGGCGGTATACAGCGATGTGAAGTCGCGCAATAACGAAGAGGAATGGAACCGCCGCGAGGCCGAACGCGTTAAGAAAATGGCTTTTGTCGACGAAGCGACCGGGTTGCCCAACCGGTCACGGCTGGAGCACCATTTGCTTGAGTTGCTGGTTGAAACCCGGGGCAGTGCCTCGCCGTTCACACTGATTATGCTGGAGATGGCAAATTACCGCGACGTCTCGGCAGGGTTGGATACCGCGACCCTGAGCCAGCGGTTGCACGACTTGTCGGAACAAATTCGCAACCTGGTGCCGGCCGGTGTGTATCTGGCGCGCTATTCAAACACGACCTTTGCTCTGGTAGTGCATGACGCCATCGATTCTACCGCCGTCAGGCAGACCATTCACAACGTGAGTGAGGCGGAAACCGCCCTTAAAGTCACCGGGTGGCGCTTGAACTGGAAAGCGGGGTACAGCCGTTTTCCGCAAACCGGTCATTCCAGCCGCATGCTGATTCGCGAAGCTCTTAAAACGGCGCCTTTGAGTGAACTGAGCAATGACAAAGCGCCAGCGTCGGAGATTGGTGTGCTGATGTTGATTAACTAGAAAGGAGCCTTTGGCAGGCCTCAGGCCTTGAAGGTGACGGTGGCATCCACGGCCACCACACAACTGCAAGCCAGAATTTCGCTATCACCGCACCAGGCCAGGGGCTCCTGAATGTAATCAACAGAGCCCTTCATCAGGACCATGCGGCAGGCGCCGCAATACCCTTCCCGGCATTGATAAGGCACCTTGAACCCCCGCTTCTCCAGTTGCTGCAAAACAGTCACCGGATCAGGCGAGGGGAACAGGGTAATGCGGTGCGTCTGTGACGCGTTCGGGTTGACCTCTCTGGTCACAACTCGAAGTCTTCCAGAGCGCCGGTGTCGACATCGCTTTGCAGGGCACCGACCAGATAGGTGCTGATCTCGGTTTCCTGAGGAGCAACCTGTACCTGGTCGCTTTGCAGCCAGGCGTCCATCCACGGCAGCGGGTTCTTGGGGGAGCCAAAAGCCGGTTCCAGGTCAATGGCCGCCAGGCGCTGGTCGGTAATGTGTTGAACGTATTGCGACAAAATGTCGGTGTTCAAACCAATCATCGACCCGTCTTTAAACAGGTAAGCAGCCCATTCTTTTTCCTGCTGGGCCGCGTCGATGAAGATCTGGCGAACGTTGTCGCGTTCTTCTTCAGCAATTTCAGCCATGTCAGGGTCGTCGTGGCCACGCGCCATCAGATTCAGCATGTGCTGGGTGCCGGTCAGGTGCAGGGCTTCATCGCGGGCGATCAGACGAATGATCTTGGCATTGCCTTCCATTCTGGAACGTTCAGCAAAGGCAAAGCTGCAGGCAAAGCTGACGTAGAAGCGAATGGCTTCAAGCACGTTAACCGAGGCCAGGGTTAAATACAGTTTTCGCTTCAGGTCGCGCAATGCTTTTTTGCCGTCTGCACTGGCTTGCCATTCGTCGGTCTGTACCTGGAACCGCTGGGTTGCCTCGATCAGCGCATCGTAATAGCGCGTAACCGATGTGGCGCGTTCGACAATGGCCGGGTTGTGTACGATGTCATCGAACACCTTGCCGGGCTCGGTCAGTACATTACGCATGATGTGCGTGTAGGAGCGTGAGTGAATGGTTTCACTGAACGCCCAGGTTTCGATCCAGGTTTCCAGCTCGGGCAGCGACACCAGTGGCAGCAATGCCACGTTGGGCGAACGACCCTGAACGCTGTCGAGCAGCGTCTGGTATTTCAGGTTGCTCAGAAAAATGTGCTGCTCATGCTCGGGCAGGGCAATAAAGTCCTTTCGATCACGCGTAAGGTCCACCTCTTCCGGACGCCAGAAGAACGAGAGTTGCTTTTCGATCAGTTTTTCGAAAATCGGAAATTTCTGCTGATCGTAGCGCGCCACGTTCACCGTCTCGCCGAAAAACATCGGCTGGCTGAACGTATCGAACTCGCGCTGGTTAAACGTTTGGTAAGCCATTCATGCTCCTCAGATCTTGCACGCGCCGCTGGCGCAATCATCATCGTCCATGGCACTGCCGGCACCGTCGCGGGTGTTATGGTAGTACAGCGTTTTGACACCCAGTTTGTAGGCGGTCAGCAGATCATTGATCAGCTGCTGCATCGGTACCTTGTTGCCGTCAAAACGGGATGGGTCGTAGTTGGTGTTGGCGGAAATCGACTGGTCGACAAATTTCTGCATCACGCCCACCAGATTCAGATACCCCAGGTTGTTCGGCTGTTGCCACAGTAATTCATACTGGTTTCTCAGGTTGGCAATATCGGGCACTACCTGCTTCATGACACCGTCTTTCGACGTTTTAACGGAGACCAGGCCACGCGGCGGTTCAATGCCGTTGGTGGCGTTGGCGATCTGAGAGCTGGTCTCAGAGGGCATCAGCGCCGTCAGGGTCGAATTGCGCAGACCGTGCTGCTTGATACGGGCGCGCAGGTCATCCCAGTTCAGTTTCAATTCGGTATTGCAGACTTTATCGAGGTCTTTCTTGTAGTGATCGATCGGCAGTTTGCCCTGGGCGTACTGGGTTTCGCTGAAGCCCGGGCAGGCGCCGACTTCTTCGGCCAGCACACTGGAGGCCTTGAGCAGGTAGTACTGAATGGCCTCGAAGGTATCGTGTGTCAGTTCCAGTGCGGAGCCGTCGGAATACCGCTTGCCGTGTTTGGCCAGGTAGTAGGCGTAGTTGATCACGCCAATGCCCAGGGTGCGGCGCTTCATGGAACCAAGCTCCGCGGCTTTAACCGGGTAATCCTGGTAGTCGAGCAGGCTGTCGAGCGCACGTACAATCAGTTCGGCAAGCGGCTCCAGTTCATCCAGCGATTCGATCGCGCCCAGGTTGAAAGCGGCCAGGGTACAGAGGGCAATTTCACCGGTTTCATCGTTGATGTCGTGCAACGGCTTCGTCGGCAGCGTGATTTCCATGCACAGGTTGCTCTGACGCACCGGTGCCTGTTTCGGGTCGAAGGCACCGTGAGTGTTGCAGTGGTCAACGTTCTGAATGTAGATACGACCGGTTGACGCACGCTCCTGCAGCAGGGTGGAGAACAACTCAACGGCTGGAATCTGTTGCTTGCGAATGTCGTCGCGTTTTTCGTATTCGGCGTATAGCTGCTCGAATTTTTCCTGGTCTTCGAAGAATGCATCGTAGAGGCCGGGAACATCTGAAGGGCTGAACAGCGTGATCGGCTGGTTCTTGATCAGCCGGGTGTACATCAGACGGTTGATCTGGACGCCGTAGTCCAGCTGACGTACCCGGTTTTCCTCGACGCCACGGTTGTTTTTCAGTACCAGCAGGCTTTCGACTTCCAGATGCCAGAGCGGGTAGAACAGCGTTGCCGCACCGCCACGCACACCGCCCTGAGAGCAGCACTTAACGGCGGTCTGGAAATGCTTGTAGAACGGAATACAGCCGGTGTGGAAGGCCGCACCGCTGCGAATCGGCGAGCCGATGGCGCGAATGCGGCCGGCGTTAATGCCGATGCCAGCGCGCTGGCTGACATAACGAACCACGGCCGCCGAGGTGGCGTTGATGGAGTCGAGGCTGTCGTCGCTTTCGATCAGTACGCAGGAGCTGAACTGGCGGGTAGGCGTACGCACACCGGACATCACTGGGGTTGGCAGCGACAGCTTGAAGGTCGACACCGCTTCATAGAACTTTTGAATCGTATCAAGCCGGGTTGCTTGCGGGTAGCTGGCGAACAGGCTGGCCGCGATCAGAATATAAAGAAACTGGGGTGATTCATAAATATCGCCGGTGACCCGGTTCTGCACCAGATACTTGCCTTCGAGCTGCTTGACCGCCGCGTAGGAGAAGTTCAGGTCGCGCTCGTGGCGCAGAAAGCCTTCCATTGCTTCGTAGTCGGCTTCGCTGTAATCGGTGAACAGGTGCGCGTCGTAACGGCCGTCTTCGACCATTTTCTCGACATGCTGGCGCAAAGTAGGCGGCTCAAACTGACCATAGGCGCGTTTGCGCAGGTGGAAAATCGCCAGGCGCGCAGCCAGGTACTGGTAATCGGGGTATTCCTCGCTGATCAGGTCAGCGGCGGCCTTGATCAGGGTTTCATGGATGTCGGAGGTGGTAATGCCATCGTGCAGTTGCAACTGGGCTTTCAGCTCAACCTGAGACACAGACACTGAGTCCAGCCCTTCAGCCGCCCAATTCAGTACTTTGTGGATTTTGTCGAGATCAAGGGGTTCGCTACGTCCACCGCGTTTTTTGACTGAAATGGTTGCTGTATTCACCTGCGCTTCCTCCGCTGTTGGGGCTGCATCGGCAAATGGCTGGGAAAGCCAACTGAATGACTGCACTAGTTGGTTTTGCCAGTGTAGACCACTTCGCCTGACGCGTTATTTTTGGGGTGCATGGGCGGGGGTCTGAAACGGACCGGGAAGGCTGAGCTGAAACACGCGACTACCCGTGTTTGCAGCCGGTGTTTAACAGCGCCGTCTTGGGGTGCTGCTTGGCCTGAATTCCCTGTAAAGACCCGGTTGAGCGGGGTACCCGAGGTACCCCGGTCAAATCACCGAATGCCTATATATGGTGTTGTTTTGGTGGCGGCCTGTCAATATATAGATGTTTGCAAAAATGTGATGCAAGTATTTACTCGCTCTGGAAGGCCCTGATAGTGGGCTTCGCAAGCAGTAAATTTTCTTCGTAAATGTGAGCGGCTAAACACCGGTTATCGTCCAGACACCAAAGCCAATAAACAACAGGCAGGCAACGACGTGAGCGGTGCGAACCGGCAGGCGTTGCATCAGCCAGTTGCCAGCCAGAATGACCGGTACATTGGCGATCAGCATGCCCAGCGTTGTGCCCAGGGTTACCCAGAGCGTCGACTGGTACTGGGCCGCCAGCAACACCGTGGCGATCTGGGTTTTATCGCCGATTTCGGCAATGAAAAACAGAATCAGTGTAGCCGCGAAGGCGCCCATGGATTCAAAGCGGCTTGGGCCGCTGTCGTCCTTGTCCGGAATCAGCATCCACAGGCCGACGGCGATAAAGCTGCCGCCGATGATCCAGCGCGCCCAGTCGCCGGGTGTCCACTGACCGAGCAGGGTTCCCAGCCAGGCCGACAGGCCATGGTTGACCAGGGTGGCGACTAGAATACCCGCAACAATGGCCCAGCGGTTGCGAAACCGGGTGACCAGAAACAGGGACAACAGTTGGGTTTTATCGCCGATTTCCGCGAGGGCAACGGCCAGGGTCGAACTGAGAAAGGCTTCCATGATTGCATTCCGGGGCGGGGAGCATTACCAAAGGCAAACGCCACAGCCCCACCCGGTTCTGTGTCGTTTGCCTCAGGTCTCATCAGTCCGGCGGTTTGCAACTAACGCAGCGCCAGATGCGACCACCATGAACCTTCGGTTCAATTATGTTGATGGCCGCGCCGGCGGGTACCGGCCGATTACTCCCCCAAGACGGTGCGCAGTTTACCCGGCCACAGTGACCGGAGCAACCTTGGGTCGCTGTATAAAGTTGATACTCAGCAACACCAGCATCAGCACAACACCGCAGACTTCTGCGATGAAATTCGGATAGAAAATGGCGATTATACCGCCGGCCAGCAAAATGCGCATCCAATATCGCATCGGGCCGAACAAATATCCCTCCAACGCCGCTGCGAAGGCCGCCAGGGCGAGTATAGCGATGGCTCCGTTCCACAGAACAAGCGGAATGGGGCCCCCCATGATGATGGACGGGTTAAACACCATGAATAACGGAATCAAATAGAGCCCCTTGGCGAACTTCCACGCCTGGACACTGGTTTCCATGGTTTTACTGCCCGCGATGGCCGCCCCAGCGAAGGCCGCCAGGGCCACGGGGGGCGTCACGTTGGAGTCCTGTGAATACCAGAAGACGACCAGATGGGCGATCAGCAGTGGAATGCCGAATTCATTGGTCAGCGCCGGGCCTACCAGAACGATCAGTACAATGTAGCTGGCGGTAACGGGCAACCCCAGGCCCAAAATCAGGCTGGCTACCAGCACCAGCAACAAGGCCAGCAGAATGTTGCCACCGGAGAAGGCGATCATCATGGATGAGAACTTAAGGCCCAGCCCGGTCAGGCCAACTACGCCGACCACTATGCCGGCGACGGCACAGGCAATACTGACCGATACCGCGTTCCGGGCACCCAGTTCCAGGCCCTGGAGCAGCTTAACGCCCCCGTTGCGCAGGGTGCCGCGTACTTCAGTGGCGAGCTGTCCGTTCTGCTGTCCGCGTCTCAACGCCAGCCAGAGGCCATTCAAACCGGCGACGGCCATGATGCTGATAATGGCGTAAAAACCGACCCGCATCGGGGATATGCCGAGCACCAGCAGCCACACCAGCAGCAACAGCGGCACCAGAAAGAACCAGCCGCGTGCCAGCACATCGCGAATATTGGGCAGTTCACTCTTGGTCTGGGGTTGCAGCCCCTGCTTGACCGCGATGATGTGCACGAACAGATAAACCGTTGAAAAATACAGCAATGCCGGAAACACACTGACTTTAACGATTTCCAGGTAGGGCAGGCGGGTGTATTCGGCCATTAAAAAGGCCCCGGCTCCCATCAGCGGTGGCATGATTTGCCCGCCGGTACTGGCGGCCGCTTCAATACCACCGGCCTGGGCTGGCTTGTAGCCGAGCTTCTTCATCAGTGGAATGGTGAACGCACCGGTGGTTACCACGTTGGCGATGGCGCTACCGGAAATGGAGCCCATACTGGCAGAGGCGAGCACCGCTGCCTTGGCCGGGCCACCACGTTGGGTGCCGGTGGCGGAGTAGGCAAGATCAATAAAGAACTTGCCGGCGCCGGTGACTTCCAGCAAGGCCCCAAACAGCACAAAGATAAACACAAAGGTGGCTGCGACCCCGAGTGGCAAGCCGAAAATGCCTTCCTGACCGAGATACAACTGTGCCGCGACCCGGTCGAGCGAATAGCCGCGGTGGTTAAGAATGCCAGGCAGAAACTCGCCCAACCAGGGCAGGTCACCACGCGAACCAGCCAGCGCGTAGGCAATGGCCAGGGTACCGATGATGGTCAGGCCAGCACCCACGGCACGGCGACTGGCCTCAAGCACGGTGACGATGCAGATAATGGCAAAAATGATGTCGGTGTCCGACCAGAAACCGGCCCGGTCGATGATGTCATCGAGAAACCAGACCAGATAAAAGCCGGAGGCGGTTGATGCAACAAAGAAAATACAGTCGACGCCCATAGCGATGGGGCCTCTGGGTTTGCCTGGTTTTGGGCCAAACAAAACAAAGGTTAGCATCAGAATCAGCATCAAATGGATGCCGCGCTGATAAAACAGGCCCAGCGGCTCGATGCCGGCGCCATAGAGATGAAACAGCGACAGGCTGATGCCCAGAACGATGACCAGCCAGCGCCAGACGGCGGGTCCGGGCATCAACTCAGCCTGCCAGTCGCTCTCAACCTTAAAGGGTATCGGGGTATATTGTTTCATGGAGTCATACTTCCAGTGGGTTCGTCAGTGGCGAGGCGAATGATGACGCGTTGGTCAAAGGCAAGCTCACTGAGGCTGATCAAATTATGTTCAATTACAATGCGGTGATTAACCCGCATTGATCCGACCCGCAACACGAGCTGATTGCCCGGCAACGGCTGGTTAAAATTGGTAATGCGATAACCGTGCTGGTTATCTGACCCCAAAACACCGCGTCCGGGGATATGTCCCAGGCCAGCGGCAAAATCGGGCGTGTGCGTGCTGTCGAGAATCAGTGTCTGGTCGTCTACCCGAAAGCAGTCTTCGACCTGAAACCCCTGAACCGAGTGATTCCAGAGCAGGCACCAGCGGCCTTCATCGTCGGGCAAGTCGGCCCGGGCCAGAACCTGATCCTTGGTATCGACAACTTCCAGTTGCCAGGCAATAACGGGTGTAGCGGTGGCCAGCAGTCCAGCGAGCAACCCCAGTCTGGCAATTCTGATATCTTTAAAAAAACCGCGGGTCTTTCGACCCACGGTTTTCAGGCTGGTTAGCCGCGTCATCTTAAATTACTGACGCAGGCGAGCCGGGATGTCGGCACCGATTTCTTCGTAGTACCGAATGGCACCCGGGTGCAGCGGAATCGGCGTGGAGGTCAGCGCGAATTCCACGGTGGTGTCGTTTGCGGCCGGGTGAATGTCTTGCAGGTATTCAACTTCCTCGAACAGCAACTTGGTGATCTGGTAGGCCAGATCGTCAGACATGGCGGTGTTAACGGTCAGAACGTTGGGGATACCAACAGACTGGACGGGTTCGTCCATGCCTTCATACAGACCAGCACGCAGGGTGTAAGGCGCAAACACCGGTTCCAGTTCCAGGGCATTGGCGACTTCTTCTTCAGACAATGACAACAACTTGATGTCGCGAGTCGTAGCCAGACTCAGAATCGAGCTGGTCGGCGGACCAACACTCCAGAAACCGGCGTCGATGTCGCCATCGCGAATCGCATCAGCCGTTTCATTGAAGTTCAGACGCAGCGCCTCGAAGTCGTCGTAGCTGATGCCGTTGCCTTCGAGTATGGCGTTGGCATTCACTTCAGTACCACTGCCCGGCGCACCGACAGAGACGCGCTTGCCGCGCAGATCGGCCAGTGAATTGATGTCAGAATCGGCCAGCGTCACGATCTGGACCGCGTTCGGATACAGAGAGGCGAGTGCTACGACGTCCAGCTTGTTGCCATTGAAACGTTCACCACCGTGGTAAGCCTGATAAACCGTGTCGGCCAGAGCAATTGCCAGGTCAGAATCCTGACGATGCACCAGGCCCATGTTTTCAACGGAAGCACCGGTCACTTCAGCGACGGCATCGTAACCATCGATGTTGTTGGAGATCAGTTCAGCCAGACCACCACCCAGTGGGTAATAGGTGCCGCCGGTGCCGCCGGTAGCAATGGACAGGGATTCAGCCTGGGCGGCAGAGAAGCCCAGAGCTGCGGTTGCACAAAGTGCCAGTGAAAGCTTACGCATGAGATAGATACCTCGATTGTTGTTGGTTTTGTACGTCTAATATCGTTCATGATCCCGTGGCTCAACTGGTTAGTCTTCTGCAAGACATTTCCAGCCAAGTTCCAAAAGAATCCAGGCACAGGGCCTGTTAATGACCTGATTGTAGTCGTGAAGATGCAGCAAGCACGGGTTGGTTCGAGTTTTTTGTAGCCCGGCTGCCACAGGGTCAGCCAGGGTATTGCAACCCGTGTGCCAGAAGCACGACGCCAGCGAGCCCGCACGGTTTGCGGGCTTCCAGCTGTTAATTAACAAGCGTAGGCAAAATTTTGCTCATTGGCAGGGGTTTGGTAAGCAAGAATTGGCTGGGTGCGCGCCCGGCGAGGCGCGACCCGTAAATCGGAAAGAAATATCAGCGCCGCATTTCAATACCGCGACCGGCCATCACGTCTTTCGCCTCGGCAATACTGTACTCACCAAAGTGAAAGATGCTGGCAGCCAATACAGCATCGGCATGGCCTTTAAGAACACCATCGGCCAGGTGGTCGAGGTTACC
>DASSWT010000264.1:0-3836 GCA_035704555.1 Saccharospirillum sp.
ACGACACTTCCCGTGAACTGCGGGTCGTTTTCAAAATAAGGCGTCGCAACATGGCGATGGGAACCGACAACAGCGGCAAGCCAAACAACGCAAACAGCGTCCAGCGCCAGTCCACCAACATGGCTACGGTTAACAGCGCAATCAGTGAAATAGAATCCCGCCCGAGGTTGATCAGCGCCGTGCTGGCAAAGCTTTTCAACGCCTGGGTGTCACCCCTAACGCGTTCGATCAACGCGCCGGGGGAATGGGTACCAAAGAAGCCGGAATCCAGCCGCACCAGGTGGCTGAGCATGTCTTTCTGCAGGCCAGTTACCACGCGTAAACCCACGGTAACGGTAATCACCCTCTGGCCAAAACCACCGAGCGCCCGTGCGGTAAACACAATAAAAATCGCCAGGGCGATCCACACCACCTGGTCGGCATTGCCCTGCACGAATACCTGGTCGAACATTGGTTGCACCAGATAACTGAGCAACCCAAGCGCACTGCCCTCGATCACTACCAGCACGGCGGCCACCAGTAACACGCCGATGTGGCTGCGCAAATAACCGCGCCACAGGCGTTTTACTAATTCCAGGCGAGGCGTGTCCTGGTGTTTGTCCAAATCAAATTCGTTCACGCACAAGTACCTTGCTGTTCATGCCCAAGCACCTTGCTTGTCATCTTGTCATTCACGTCTAAGCACCTTATCGACAACCCAACTGGAAAAACCAGCCGGTTTAAAATCACGCTCCAGTCGGGCAGGATCGTACACCTCGTTAACCCACTGCTGAAAGACGATGGGGGTCTGCGCGCAGTAGCGTTCATAGTCGCAGAAGAATTCATGCAACAGGCCGGTTTTTGCGCCTTTAAAGTGTAAATAGCGCCAGGAAAGCTGGGCTTTGGCATCGTCTACCGTGCCCTGCCCGGTCACCAGCAAATACACCCCGGCGGCAAACCCCGACCGGTCCGCGCCCGACTTACAGTGAAACAGCACCGGCGTCTTAATGCTTTGCATCAACTCTATAAGCTCGTTCACACGCTTCGGACGCGGAGCCCCCCGTGACGACATACGAAAGGAAATAAGCTCGACGCCCGCTTTCTTAGCCGCTTCAATTTCAAACAGCGAGGCCCCAATATTCCCCAGACCGCGCAAACTGACGATCGTGCGAATGTCGCGTTTCGCCAAGCGGTGAACCTGCCTGGCAGTGGGCTGGTTGCCCCGCCAGGCATCCGGGGCAAAGGGTTCGGGCCGGTTCCACAAGGGCCTTAGTATGCCGTGGTCAATCACCATAGCATCCAACCAGGCCGCTAACCGCACCAGAGGTCGGTCGAAATGTGCCGCCCAATAGCGCCGCCACTGCTTAAGCCGGTTTTGCACCCGGGATTCAGCCATGCCGGTCACCCTGCAAGCGCAGACGCATCGTCGCTACAAAGGCGCGTTTGCGGCGCCGGTTTACCCAACTGACCAGGCTTTGGGTGGGAATCCAGGTGCGCTCGCCCAAGCCATCGATCAGCACGAAGCGTTCATCGGGCTCACCGGCGTTTTTAAGCACAATGTTCTCCTGGTTCAGGTCACCAATCATCAGGCGGGTATCAAGCAAGGCTTGCAGCAACCGGTCTAACCGGGTGTGGCGCTCGGGCGTCATGGCGCCCTGGCGCCGTAACCGCAACACCGAAGGCGCCAGATTACCTTCTGCATCCCGCGCGGCCGAGACCAGCAAGCCCAGGCCAATATCGGTTTCGACCACCCCATATACCGGCTCGATATACGGCTGAATTTCAGGGTAACAAGGCCCGTTGGGCCCAAGATAACGGGATTCCACAAACTGCTTCAGTTCGCGCAGCATACCCGTGGTGTACAGGAAATGATCTTTGCGGCGTTCAAACCAACCCTTCAGGCCGGTTTGCGGTGAAGAGTCGAGCCGGCGCATATGCACTTTAATCAGCACATCGGGTGTTTCCGGGTGTTCGTACACCCAACGGGTTTTGCTGTTCAGCAACGGCTCACGCCCGGCCAATGTAATGGGACCCAGCTTCATGCAGAAACTCCGGCAGGGCCAGTTCGGAAAATAGTGTCGGGTTTGCCCATTCGCTGATCCAGCCAATTAAAAAACTCGGTCCGTAAGGTGTCTTCCATGGTTTCGAGGCTTTGAAAACAGGCATACAGAATGGACGGATTCGACTCGATGGTCGACAACAGTGTCGAAAACCGGGGCTGCTGGTAATCCCCGGGTTTAAAGCGCAACGTCTTAAACCGATTATTCACGGTAGCCAGGCCTTGCTTCAGCGCCAAATGGTTAACCAGTGCATCGGCTAAAAACTGGGATTCATCCCGCAGCGGAAACTTAATATTGTGTGCCAGCTGCTGCGGGTGCTTCGCCATATAATCAGCCATAACCGACTTGAGCAAGGGGTGTGGCTTGTGCGGTGTTTTGAAATACCGAAACCGAAAGCCCGCCAACCGGGCCGCATAGGCTTGCGCAAGGTGGTTACCGGGCCGTTTATCGGGTGTATTGGAAGCCAGGCCCGTCAGCCCGCGCAATACCACTCCGGGGCGTTGTGGCATCCACTGCCCGACAAGAACCGCTTTGCCATCCTGAAAAAAACAGGTCGGTTCCACTGGCCTTACCAGCATAAAGTCGTCGTTTAAATACACATACCGCTCCGCCAGGCCGGGCACATTCCAGTGCATCGACATAATGGAGCGGTTATTGAAAGTGGGTAACGCCTGCTCATACCCTCTGAACAGCTGGGTATGGTCGACCACCACGACTTTATCGGCCCAGCCCGACTGTTTCAGCAGGGGCATAAAGTCCGGCGCCTGAGCATCGGCAAGGATATGTATCCGCCTCAGCCAGGGGGCATATTTCAGCAAGGAGGCAATGCAATACGCAAACTCACCGGTTTCCCGGTAGCGATTGGCGCTGGCGATTTTGGGCCGATGCCCAATGGATTCCAAATAAGCATTGAGTTTCGCGCGGTGGGCCGGGTCTTCCCCGTTTACCCAGGTGACGAGCGCATCGATAGGCTCCGGTGCCGCATCACTCACGACGCAGCACCTTATCGACCAGCCAGTTGCTTTTCCGGTCGCTGTTAAAGGCGTTGATCATCGCGGTGCGGTCGTATTCCTGATGAAGCCAGGTAGTAAAGTCGGCGTTGTGGTCTTTTTCAGCCTGCTCAAACGTCTCCACAAACCGGTCCATCATCCCCGTGGCAGCGCTTTTAATATGCAGGAAACGCAGCGACAAATGCTTCTTTGCCTGCGCTGCCGGAACACCGGTGTGTATCAGATACAACGCCGAAACAAGCCCCGCCCGGTCTGCGCCCGATTTGCAATGCAACAACAGCGGCTTGGGCGCTTCGTTGAACAGGGCCTGCAATTGTTCGACTTGTTCCACCGTGGGCGGGCGGCGTGAGCTGAGTTTCAGGCTAACCAGATCCAGCCCGGTTTGCCCGGCATAGTACTGTTCCAGATGAAAGGCACCACTACGGCCTTCGCCGCGCAGGTTAAGTACCGTTTTGAAGCCACGGCGTGCGAGCGATTTTAAGCGCAGCGGGGTTGGCTGGTTCGAGCGCCAAACCCCCGGTGCAATTTCCACCGGTCGGTTCACTGGCGCACGCAGCAAGGCAAGGTCGATAACCCACAGATCAAACCAGGCAGCCAGGCGCGCTGAAGGCCGGTGCATCCGACCCGGCCAAAGCCCACGCCAGCGCGACATCAGGGAAGACTTACCTGTTTTCTGAGCGGGCATTAAAATTCGGGTATCCGGTAAAATTCAAACGGGCGTATGGTACTCAAACCCGCCAGCCATTCCCACCTTTGATTTTTGCCTGAGCCAGGCTTCTCGGTTACC
>DASSWT010000306.1:0-13002 GCA_035704555.1 Saccharospirillum sp.
AGCAGATACAGGTCGGTCAGAATATCCGGAATGTCGTTGAACATCTGGCTGAGCAGGGCTTTGTTGCGATACAGCGGCCGGTAGTCAGGTTCGTCGGCAAACAAACCCGAGGCAACCTCTATCGGTAATAGCAGCGTTGCCAGGTCGTCTTCACTGCTGTGTGTGAAGCGGTCGGGCAGGGCAAATACCACTTCCATAAAGCCAACTGCCCAGGCCTGCATGTCTGAGTCTTCCCATTCCGGATCTGGCTCGAAACTGAGTGCGACCTGATCGTCCGAATAGAGTTCATCTGATATTTCCCGGTAGAGCGTGACGCAGCTGTCAGCGAACCACTGGGCTTCGGCTTCTGGCAGCTCGGTCAGTGGTTGACCCAGGGTGTCGTTGAGCCAGTCATCCGACAGGGGTTCCTGGGCGATTACCAGTGCGGTCAGGTAGCCATGCAGGCCATGAATATCCAGACAATCTTCGCTACGTAGGTCATCTTCCAGCCAGTCGGCCAGGGCATCCAGGTCGGTCTCTGAGGTCATTGAGCAGACTCCGCTAATTGGGGAGTGCTGAGTATAGCGGGTTAGTCGCCCGGTTGAATACGCGCCTGCGCCGGATGAGTAACGGTAAGTCTCTGTTCGCAAACGGGTTTCCATGTCTGACGAGGGCCGCTACAATGGCGCCTTCGCTCCCCGTAGTTCAACTGGATAGAACGAGGCCCTCCTAAGGCTTAAATCCTGGTTCGAGTCCAGGCGGGGAGACCAGTATGTGTTAAGGGGCAGGGTTGATGCACTGTTCTGAATCGCTTAATCCGTATGGCCATGTCCGGGAATCCGGGTCCGTCAGCGGCTTCTGTCAATGGAAACGAGGTAGGGTATGTCTGATACACTGGCAATCATCGGCGGGACCGGTCTGACGCAGCTACCGGGGCTTACCATTTCCAATGCTCACGATGTTCAGACACCCTTTGGTTCGCCCTCGGCTCCCATTCTGGAAGGTGAGCTCGACGGTTACCGGGTGTTGTTTCTGGCCCGCCACGGCCACCCTCACCGGGTGCCACCGCACCAGGTAAACTACCGCGCCAATCTGTGGGCGTTACAGAACCTCTACGCTACCGATGTGATTGCCATTAATGCGGTCGGCGGCATCACCCGCAACATGACCAGTCAGGCGCTGGTTGTGCCGGTGCAGATCATCGATTATACCCATGGCCGGGAGGCTACTATTTTCGAGGGTGAGCTGTCCGGCGTAACCCACGTCGACTTCAGTTATCCCTACACCGAGAGCTTGCGTCAGTTGCTGCTCAGCTCGGCCAAAGAAGTGTCCGAGCCGGTGATTAACGGCGGGGTCTATGGCGCAACACAGGGGCCAAGACTGGAAACCGTTGCCGAGATTTTCCGGATGGAACAAGACGGCTGTGATCTGGTGGGAATGACCGGCATGCCCGAAGCTGCGCTGGCCCGCGAACTGAAGTTGCGCTATGCCAGCTTGTCGGTGGTTGTGAATCCGGCGGCAGGTAAGGGGGAGGGGGTGATTACCATCAAGGAAATTGATGAGAATCTGGCGGCGGGTATGGAGCGGGTTAAGCGGATCGTTGAAGCCGCTGTTAATCGGTTTTATACCGAATGATTTGAACGAACCCATGAACCGGTCATAAAAAAAGCCAGCAAATGCTGGCTTTTTTTATGACCGGTTCAGATCACTCTGGTTCCGGGGTGTCGATGTCGAGCGGGACGATGTATATCAGCAGGCCCATTTCCGGGTTGTCGATGTAGTGCAACTCGGTGCTGCGCATGCGTCGGCGCTGCTTCAACTCTATGCTTTCAGTGGCAACGTAATATTGATTGTTGTTGGAGGTAATAACCTCGGTGTCGAACACCTCACTGCCCAGGGCATCGGCTTGCTGGTCCAGACTAAGCCCCATAAACGGTGAGGTGCTATTACCTGCGCTGGCGTCTTCGTCAATCAGACGGAAGGGGTTGTCGGTCTGGGTGTACCGAATCAATTGCAAATCAGTGGACAGGTGCAGGTAACGCTCGACGTAGAGCTCCAGGTAACCCTGCAGTTCATGCTGGCTGCCGTAAACATCACCGGCGTCTATCCGGATTGGGACGACGTTATTCCTACCTGGTACAGGTTGTACCCAACTTTGATGATAGAGGACCCGGTAGTTGCTGCTTTCTTCCAGTGCGGCTTTTTCCGCACCAAGGGTCCACTCGGGTTCGCTCAGCGGCGTAAACGGAACGGGCAGCTGTGCATCCGGGTTCAGACCATTCCCGGTTGATCCCGGGTTGGAATTCGGGCCCTGCTCATCGATGGTCAGGGCGGCAGAGCGTCTTTCCAGGCTGGGATAAGTCGGCCAGCGCTCCGGGTTTTCCGGGCGATTTCCGGTATGCTCGAAGATCAGTACTTCAACCTGAAACCAGTCACCTTCGAATTCAGCGAGGGCCGGTAATGAGATCAGTCCGGCCAACAGGGGAATGCAGATCGTTCTAGCGGTCATGACATGTCTCATTGGGGTTTCCTGCTGACCAGTGTGATGATTTCTTCGACCGTGTCAAACCGCGACTGCGGTGTTGGGCTGTCGGTCACGATATGCAGCATGGTGCCATTTTTCAGTTTGAAGCGGTGTGGTTGGGATTGAATCAGCTGAACCAGGGTGAAAGGGTCAACCTGGGTATTCTTGCTGAATTCAATGGTGCCGCCCTTTAACCCGATGTCGATGCGCTGCACCCCTAGCGGCTCAAGTTTATGGCGCAACTCGGTCACTTTGAACAAATGATTGACCGGTTCTGGCAGTAGCCCGAAGCGGTCAATCATTTCAACCTGCAGATCGCGCAGCTGACTGGCGTCTTCGCTGGATGCAATGCGCTTGTACAGCGTCAGGCGGGTGTTGATGTCGCCAATATAGTCGGCGGGGATCAGCGCCGGAATGCGTAGGTTGACTTCAACGCCCGGGTTGTCCAGATCTTCAGGGTTAAAGGTTTCGCCTTTCTGAATGGCTTTGACGGCCTTGTTCAGCATGTCCATATACAGCGAAAAGCCGATGCCTTCGATGTGGCCGCTTTGTTCCTCACCCAGCAGTTCACCCGCACCCCGAATCTCCAGGTCGTGCGTCGCCAGTGTGAAGCCCGCCCCCAGGTCCTGGGCTTCGCTGATGGCTTCCAGTCGTTTCTGGGCGTCTTTGGTCAGGGTTTTCCAGGGGGGCGTCATCATGTAGGCATAGGCCTGGTGATGAGATCGGCCGACACGGCCTCTTAGCTGATGCAACTGGGCGAGGCCGAACCGGTCGGCCCGCTCAATCAGGATGGTGTTGGCGGTAGGTACGTCAATGCCGGTTTCAATAATGGTGGTGCACAACAATACGTTGAAACGCTTGTGGTAGAAGTCCGACATGATTCGTTCGAGCTGGCGTTCCGGCATCTGGCCGTGGGCGGTTACGATCCGGGCTTCCGGCACCAGTTCACGCAGCGCCTGCGCCGTTCGCTCAATGGTGCTGACTTCATTGTATAAATAGTAAACCTGGCCACCGCGGAGGATTTCGCGCAGCAGGGCCTCCTTGACCTGGGCGTCGTCGCGCTCGCGCACAAAGGTTTTAACCGACAGTCGGCGCGCCGGCGGGGTTGCGATAATGCTCAGATCGCGTACGCCGGACATCGACATGTTCAGGGTACGGGGGATCGGCGTTGCTGTCAGGGTCAGGATATCGACATTAGCGCGCAGGGCTTTGATGCGCTCTTTCTGGGTGACACCGAAGCGATGTTCCTCATCGATGATAAGCAGCCCCAGATCCTTGAACTTAATGTCTTTTTGCAGCAATTTGTGGGTGCCGACCACAACGTCGACCTTGCCGTCGGTAATGCCATCAATCACCGATTTGGTATCGCCGGTGTTGCGGAAACGGCTGAGCACTTCGACCCGCACCGGCCAGTTGGCGAAGCGGTCGTTGAAATTCTCATAATGTTGCTGGGCGAGCAGGGTAGTGGGCACTAGAATCGCCACCTGCCGGCCGGCGTTGGCGGCAATAAAGGCCGCACGCATGGCAACCTCGGTTTTACCGAAGCCGACGTCCCCGCACACCAGCCGGTCCATGGGCTGAGGGCGTCGCATGTCCTTGATCACAGCATCGATGGCATCGGCCTGATCGTCGGTGGGTTCGAACCCAAAACCGGCGCTGAACTGAGCGTACTCGGTCTCGTCGAACGAGAAGGCGTGGCCCCGGCGCGCTTCACGCGTGGCGTACAGAGCCAGCAGCTCGGCGGCGGTGTCGCGTATTTTTTCTGCTGCCTTGTGCTTGGTTTTGCTCCAGCGGTCATGCCCCAGTTTGTGCAACGGGGCATTGTCGGTGTCGGCACCCGAATACCGGCTGATCATATGCAGGTTGCTGACCGGAACGTACAGGTGGCTACCTTCGGCGTAACTGAGCTTCAGGAACTCCTGGGCCTGGCCGTCCAGTTCTAGTGTTTCCAGGCCCTGGTATCGGCCGACGCCGTGGTCGAGGTGTACCACAGCGCTGCCCGGGCTCAGCTCGGTCAGGTTGCGGATGACCTGGTCGGACTGGTCCGACTGGGCGCGGTCTCTGCGCTTCTTCTGAACAACGTAGTCGCCAAACAGCTGCGGCTCGCTGATCAGGGTGATGCCTGCTTCGGTCAGGACCAGGCCCTGGCTCAGCGGAGCGACCGTCAGGCCTATACGGGAGCTGGACTGTTCCAGAAACCCGGAGACGGTGTCGAAGGGCTCGGGCCGAATTCGAATGCGATCGAGCAACTCTTTAAGCGATTCCCGGCGCCCCAGTGATTCCGCGCAGAACAGCACCCGGTAACCGGTTTCTTTGAGAAAACACTCAAGCCTGTTCAGCGGTTCCTGTGCCCGGTGGTCCACCGGGTAGTCTGCGGGTGGCTCGGTGCCGAGATTGAGGTGCCCGCTTTGTTCGCGCACTGGCGAGGTACTCAGCGATAGGCGCCGGAACTGGTTGAGCCGGGTAAACACCTCATCACTGGGGGTAAAGAGTTCCCGCGGGGTCAGAATGGGTTGGGTGATGTCGTGGCGTCGGTTTTCGTAGCGGCTTTCGACTTCCTGCCAGAAGTGATCCAGCTGGCCGACCAGAGTCGTCTGGTGGGCGATCAGAGCCTGTTCCGGCAGGTAATCCCAGAAGGTATCCGTGCGCTCGTAAAACAAGGGCAGGAAGTATTCGATGCCACCGGGGGCGATTCCCTCGCTGACCTCGGTATAGGTGCGACAGCGGGAAAAGTCCGCTTCAAAGCGGGCCCGGAACGCCTGCCTGAACTGGGCGATGCCGGTCTCGGTCAGCGGGACTTCACGACCCGGTAGCAATGTAATGCGGCTGATGGCCTCGCCGGAACGCTGGGTCTCAGGATCGAAGTGGCGTATTGATTCGATTTCTTCATCGAACAGGTCAACTCGAATGGGCTGCTCTGAGCCCATCGGGAAGATGTCCAGAATAGAGCCCCGGACCGCAAATTCACCGTGTTGATAGACGGTGTCGGTGGCGCGATAGCCCGCCGACTCCAATTGCCGTCGCTGTTGGGTGATATCGATGGTCTGACCCTGGTGCCAGTCGAAGGCGGTGCCGATGATGGCTTCTTTGGGCGCTAGCCGGTGACTGAGGTTGGCGGCGCTGGCGATGCAGACCACCCGGGGGTTCTTGGCCAGTGTATTCAGGACGCGCAGCCGGTCTGAAATGATGTCTTCGTGCGGCGAAAAGTTATCGTAAGGCAGGGTTTCCCAGTCCGGAAAGACCAGAATGTCCCAGGACTCAGAGCCTTTGAAAACCGCCAACTCCTGGGCCAGACGGTCGACGTCTGTCGGCGTATCGGCGATCAGTAACAGGGTGCCCTGATGGTGTTTCATGACCTGCGACAAGTACCAGCCGGTCGCGGCACCGTAGAGTTGGCCAATATGACGGTGGTCGCCAGGCTGCTGGGGGATATTCAATGAAGGGCTGTGCATGGGCTAGTGTTATCGAGTCAACCGGAAACAGGGCGCGAATGCTAGCAGACTTGGCGGGCATCGCCCAGCGCTGCCGCCAGCCAATCGGGCCGCCAGTTGCGGTTTGGCGGGGTGAACGGCAAAAAAGGTTTCTCACACTATGGTAGCCATCTAAACCACTGATCTTTATACTAACGCACGATTTTTTGGGGTGGGTTTGCCGTCGTTCTGGTCTTGTGTCCTGGTGGGCATTAACCGGTCCGGATTTGGCCAGCCTGAAAGCAATTGTTGATGTTCGTCGGTGTCCGGGTGCCGTGTGTAGCCCGCATATCAGCGAGAATCATTGGACAGAGCACACTATGATAACGATCAAGAAAGGGCTCGACTTGCCTATTTCCGGCGCCCCGCGCCAGGAAATTTCGGACGGTCAGCCGGTCAGCACAGTGGCTTTGGTCGGTTACGACTACAACGGTATGAAACCGACCATGTTGGTGAAGGAAGGAGACCGGGTAAAACTGGGTCAGCCGGTCTTTACCGACAAGAAAAACGAAGGTGTTATATATACCGCACCCGCTTCCGGCCTGGTCAAGGCCATTAACCGCGGCGCCCGTCGCCTGTTTCAGTCCCTGGTTATTGAGCTGGACGGTGACGACCATGAACAGTTCGACGCGACTCCGGCAGAACAGTTCAATTCCCTGAGCGCAGAATCGTTGCGTGAAACACTGGTGAAATCAGGCGCCTGGACGGCCTTTCGGACACGCCCTTACTCCAAGGTTCCCGCCATTGACTCCGAGCCGGCAGCCATTTTCGTGCAGGCTATGGACACCAACCCCCTGGCCGCCGATCCGGCGACCATCATCGGGACTGATTCCGAAGCCTTTACCCAGGGGTTGACTCTGCTGACCAAGCTCACCCAGGGGAAAGTCTGGGTGTGCAAGGCGCCGGGCAGCCAGATTCCGACGGCCGAGGGTGTCTCTGTCGAGGAATTCGGCGGTGTTCATCCTGCTGGCAATGCCGGTACCCACATCCATTTCCTGGAGCCCGTGCACGCCGGCAAGGTGGTCTGGACCATCGGCTATCAGGACGTAATCGCCCTGGCCAAACTGATCGTTAACGGTGTTCTGCCAACCGAACGCATCGTTGCTCTGGCAGGTCCTCAGGTGAAAGAGCCCCGGCTGGTGCGTACCCGCCAAGGCGCCTCACTGGTCGAACTGACGCGGGATGAATTGAAAGACGGCGAGAGCCGGCTGATCTCAGGTTCCGTGTTTGGCGGTCGTGGCGGCCTGGAAGAGGCAGCCTATCTGGGGCGCTACCATTCCCAGGTCAGCGTGTTGGCGGAAGGCCGTGATCGTCCGATGCTGCACTATCTACATGCCGGTAAAAACCGCCATTCGGTACTGAATATCTACCTGTCCAAGCTGATCAAAGGCAAGACCTTCGATTTCAATACGACGACCAATGGCTCTGAACGGGCGATGGTACCGGTCGGTCAGTACGAGAAGGTGATGCCTCTGGATATTCTGCCAACCCAGCTACTGCGTGCACTGATTGTGGGCGACCTGGATTCGGCAGAAAAGCTGGGCGCACTGGAGCTGGATGAAGAAGATCTGGCGCTCTGTACCTACGTGTGTGCTGGCAAGTACGAATATGGCCCGATCCTGCGGGAAAATCTGACTCGCATCGAGCTGGAGGGGTAAGGCATGGGATTACGAACAACGCTAGATAACATGGCGCCGCTGTTTGAAAAAGGCGGCAAGTACGAAAAATGGTATGCGCTCTATGAAGCGGTAGACACCATTTTCTATATGCCCAACTCCGTTACCCGCACTACAGCTCATGTGCGTGACGGTATGGACCTGAAACGCATCATGATCACCGTCTGGCTGTGTACCTTCCCGGCCATGTTCTGGGGTATGTGGAACCTGGGTTTCCAGGCCAACACCGCCATTGAAGCCGGTATGGCGGTCAATGACGGCTGGCGTGAAGCGCTGATCAGCCTGTTTGCCGGGCACGATCCATCCAGCATCTGGGATAACTTTATCTACGGGGCCGCTTATTTCGTTCCGATCTACGCGGTTACCTTTATCGTGGGTGGTTTCTGGGAAGTGATGTTTGCCATGGTGCGGGGCCACGAAGTGAACGAAGGCTTCTTCGTCACCTCTGTGCTCTTTGCGCTGATCTGCCCGCCTACCTTACCGTTGTGGGCTGTGGCACTGGGTATCACCTTCGGTATTGTGGTCGGCAAGGAAATCTTTGGCGGAACCGGCAAGAACTTCCTCAACCCGGCGCTGACCGGCCGGGCATTCCTCTACTTTGCCTATCCGGCCAGTATGTCTGGCGATGCAGTCTGGACTGCGGTTGATGGCTTCTCAGGCGCCACGGCACTTAGCCACGCCTTTTCTGACGGCCTGGTCAACGGCATGCTGGGTGGCCTGACCTGGTTCGATGCCTTCCTGGGTATTCAACAGGGTTCCATCGGGGAAGTATCGGCCCTGCTGATTTTGCTGGGCGGCGGTGTGTTGCTGGTGATGGGAATCGCCAGCTGGCGCATCGTGCTGGGCACCATGGTCGGTATGATCCTGTTGTCGAGCCTGTTTAACCTGATCGGTTCTGACACCAACCCCATGTTTGGTTTGCCCTGGTACTGGCACCTGGTCATTGGCGGTTTTGCCTTTGGCATGATGTTCATGGCTACCGACCCGGTTTCAAGCTCGATGACCAATACCGGTAAGATCTGGTTCGGCATTCTGATCGGGGTCATGACTGTGTTGATCCGCGTGGTTAACCCGGCGTTCCCGGAAGGCATCATGCTCGCCATTTTGTTCGCCAACATCTTTGCGCCTACCATCGACTATTTCGTGGTTGAGCGAAACATCAAACGGAGGCTTGCTCGTGTCCAGTAATAAAGACTCCATTGCTAATGTACTTAAAGTCGCTTTGCTGGTGTGCCTGGTTTGCGCAATTATTGTCTCTACGGCGGCGGTAGTGTTGCGCCCGGTGCAGCAGGAAAACCGTCAGTTGGACCTGCGCCGCAATATTCTGGCGGCAGCAGGTTTGCTGCAGGAAGGCGTATCCGTACAGGAACAGTTCGAACAGGTCGAAACCCGCCTGGTTAACCTGGAAACTGGTGAGTTTTCAGATGAGTTCGATACTGAAACCTACAACCCTCGTGATGCAATCCGAGACCCGGCTCTTTCAGAGCCGGTGCCTGGTTCGGAAGACATCGCTGGCATTAAGCGTCGCGAACAATACACAGAGGTATACCTGATCAATGACAGCGAAGGTCAGTTGCAAACTTTGATTCTCCCCATTCGCGGTTACGGCCTCTGGTCGACCTTGTGGGGGTTTGTTGCTCTGGGCAGTGACCTCGATACCGTGCGGGGTCTCGGGTTTTATGAACACGCTGAAACACCAGGCCTTGGTGGTGAAGTCGACAATCCGAGCTGGAAAGAACAGTTTGTTGGTAAGGAAGTCTATGGCGAACAGGGCAATGTTCAGTTGGCTGTTAAAAAAGGTACTGTCAACCGCAGCAATGAAATGGAAGCGACGCATATGGTTGATGGCCTGAGCGGAGCAACGCTGACCAGTCGTGGTGTTACCAACCTGATCCAATACTGGTTGGGTGAACGCGGATTCAAGCCCTTTTTGAACAATCTTGAAGCGGGAGATGCCTAATCATGTCTGAAACACGGAAGGTATTACTGGGACCGATCTTCGCCAACAATCCTATTGCATTACAGATTCTTGGGATTTGTTCCGCGCTGGCTGTGACCACCAGTTTGAACGTTACCATTGTGATGTGTATTGCACTGACAGCGGTAACCGCGTTTTCAAACCTGTTTATCTCGACAATTCGCAATCAGATTCCGGGCAGCATCAGGATCATCGTGCAGATGACCATTATTGCCTCACTGGTTATTGTGGTTGACCAGATACTCAAGGCATATGCGTTTGAGATTTCCAAACAGCTGTCTGTCTTCGTCGGGCTGATCATTACCAACTGTATTGTGATGGGGCGCGCTGAAGCATTCGCGATGCAGAACCCACCGGGGTTGAGTTTCATCGACGGTATAGGCAATGGGCTCGGCTACAGTGTTGTCTTGCTGTTTGTCGCGGTTATTCGCGAGCTTCTGGGCTCCGGCAGTTTGTTCGGCGTTGAAATTCTGACCACGGTCAATAACGGGGGCTGGTATATCCCTAACGGACTGTTGCTGCTGCCCCCTAGCGCCTTCTTCATCATTGGCGGCTTCATCTGGATCCTGCGCACCATTTTCAAGGATCAGGTTGAGGAGAATGAATTTACCATGAAGGCTCACGTTAAGAAGGAGGCCATGTAATGGAAGCGTTAATTAGCCTCTTTATCCGTGCCGTGTTTGTGGAAAACATGGCCCTGGCATTCTTTTTGGGCATGTGTACTTTTTTGGCATTGTCCAAAAAGGTTTCCGCAGCCATTGGTCTGGGGATTGCCGTAATTGTTGTTCAGGCGGTGACAGTCCCGGTTAACAATCTGTTGTTTAACTTTGTCTTGCGTGAAGGTGCTCTGGCCTGGGCGGGCTTTCCGGATGCCGATCTGAGCTTTTTGGGCTATCTGAGCTATATAGGCGTCATTGCCGCCATTGTTCAGATTCTGGAAATGGTGCTCGATAAGTATTTCCCGGCCCTGTACAACGCCCTGGGTGTGTTTTTGCCGCTTATCACCGTGAACTGCGCCATTCTGGGTGCGTCATTGTTCATGGTTGAGCGGGATTACACCTTCAGTGAATCGGTGGTCTATGGCATTGGCGCCGGTGTTGGCTGGGCGCTCGCTATTCTGGCACTGGCCGGTGTCCGGGAGAAACTTAAATACAGTGATGTGCCAGCGGGCTTGCGTGGTCTGGGTATTACCTTCGTCACTGTTGGTCTGATGTCCCTGGGCTTTATGTCGTTCTCGGGCGTTTCCCTGTAACCGGTAAGGAATGAACAGATGACTACAGAAATTATACTCGGTGTTGTTCTGTTCACCGTAATTGTGCTGTTGCTGGTCGGCATTATTCTGTCGGCTCGCTCCAAGCTGGTGAGCAGTGGTGATGTAACCATCGAAATTAATGAAGATGCCGACAAGGCGATTACCGTACCGGCCGGCAGCAAGCTGCTGGGAACCCTGGCAAATGACGGCATTTTCCTGTCTTCGGCCTGTGGCGGTGGCGGTACCTGCGCGCAATGCAAGTGTAAAGTGCTCGATGGTGGCGGTGCCGCACTGCCTACAGAAGAACAGCACTTCACCAAGGGTGAACTGCGCGAAGGCTGGCGTCTGGCCTGCCAGGTTGCCGTTAAACAAGACATGAAAATTGAAGTCGAGCCTGAGTTCTTTGGTGTAAAGCGCTGGGAGTGCACGGTTGAATCCAATCCCAATGTCGCCACCTTTATCAAAGAACTGACGCTGCGGTTGCCGGAAGGTGAAAATGTCGATTTCCGCGCCGGTGGCTACGTTCAGTTGGAAGCACCACCGCACGAAGTGCATTACAAGGACTTCGACATTGAAGAACGGTTCCGGTCCGACTGGGATAAATTCAATGTCTGGCAATATTCCTCGAAGGTGAATGAGACCACTGTTCGCGCCTATTCGATGGCCAACTACCCGGAAGAGAAGGGCATCGTTAAGTTTAATATCCGGATCGCATCGCCACCCCCGGGAACCAGTTACCCGCCGGGTATCATGTCTTCCTATGTATTTAGCCTGAAACCGGGCGATAAGATCACGGTATTTGGTCCCTTCGGTGAGTTTTTCGCCAAGGATACCGATGCTGAGATGGTGTTTATCGGCGGTGGTGCGGGTATGGCACCGATGCGTTCACACATTTTTGACCAGCTGAAGAGATTGAACTCGAAGCGCAAGATAAGCTTCTGGTATGGGGCCCGTAGTTTGCGGGAGACCTTCTACTCGGAAGAGTACGACAAGCTGGCGGAAGAGAACGAGAACTTTGAGTGGCACCTGGCCTTGTCGGATGCGTTGCCGGAAGACAACTGGACCGGTCACACAGGCTTTATCCACAATGTACTGTATGAGCAGTATTTGAAGGACCACGAAGCGCCTGAAGATGTCGAATACTACATGTGTGGCCCTCCGATGATGAACGCAGCCTGTATCAAGATGCTCGAAGATCTTGGTGTGGAACGCGACAACATCCTGCTCGACGACTTTGGCGGCTAAGCCATTCTCTACATTGGAGAACTGATGTTATTTGCGTTGAAAAAGCCCGTGTTGTGGTCATGCCTGGCGGCATGGCTACTCGCGGGCTGTTCTGGTTGGGGCTCTACTGAGGTTCACAAGCTCAGTGGTTACTCCATGGGAACCACTTATACGGTTAGCCTGGTCGCCAAGGAATCCTCGGCGCGTGCACTGGATACCGATGTCCGGACAACGATCGAAGAAGTAAATCTGGCCATGTCGACTTATCTGCCACGGTCAGATGTGTCCCGTTTCAATGAATCGCCGGTCGACAGCTGGATAGCGGTGTCTCCGATGACCGCAGAGGTTGTAAGTCTTGCGCTGGAGGTTGCCGAAACCAGCAATGGAGCTTTCGACCCGACGGTCGGCCCACTGGTCGATCTTTGGGGTTTTGGACCCAAGGAGACGACGGATCAGGTGCCCTCTGAAACGGAAATCGAGGCTGCATTGGCAATGGTTGGCTGGCAAGCAATTGAGGTCGATTCCACGGCTCACAAATTGCGTAAGTCAGCGCCGCGTCAGCTGGATCTGTCGGCAATTGCCAAAGGTTATGCAGTTGATCAGGTGGCCAGCATGCTTGAGGCCAGGGGAATCGAAAATTACCTGGTGGAGATTGGCGGTGAAATGCGTTATGCCGGCACCAAGCCTGGCAATAAGCCCTGGCGGGTGGCCATTGAAGCGCCGGACAGCGAGCAACGGTCGGTCTACAAAGTGCTGGAAGTCAGCGAGGGGGCCATGGCAACCAGCGGAGACTATCGTAATTTCTTCGAACAGGATGGTCGGCGGTACTCCCATACCCTGGACCCGGCAACGGGTTATCCCATTCGGCACGACCTGGTCTCGGCAACTGTGTTGGCTGA
>DASSWT010000321.1:0-36628 GCA_035704555.1 Saccharospirillum sp.
CAGGCCCATGTATATGCCGCCGACCAGCTTTTCGCGACGCTTGACCCCACCTTGCGCCGGCTGAGCATCCCAGACATGGGTGATGTCGTTATGGCCGACACCGTGGGTTTTATCCGGCATCTGCCGCACAAGCTGGTTCAGGCCTTCAAGGCGACCTTGCAGGAGACAGCGGACGCCGATTTGCTGCTGCATGTGGTCGATAGTGCCGATGAAGACCGTATAGAGAACATGGAGCAGGTTGAGCTGGTGCTGGATGAGATTGGCTCGCTGGACCTGCCCCGCCTGGAAATTTTCAATAAGATTGACCTGCTCGACGATTTTGCCCCTGCCATTGAGCGCAATGACCAGGGTCGCCCGGTGCGGGTCTGGGTATCGGCAGAAACCGGCCAGGGCCTGGCGTTGATCCAGCAAGCTATCGCAGAATGCCTCGGTGACGAGATCATTGCGCGTAAAATCAGCCTGAAACCGAACGAATCGGCTTTAAGGGCTGCACTCTATCAGTACAATGCGGTACTGTCTGAGGATTACGATGCACAGGGGTTGTCGGTTCTGGATATCCGTATCCAGAAGAAAGACCTCAAACAGCTGCTGAAGAAAAACGGGCTTGATGCTGAGCGGTTCGGTGTTAGCGAACCCCGGGAATTTTTTGAGTTGTGAAGGCTGCCGACGGTACACCGGTGCCATCGACCCAAACTTTTATCATTTGAAAACGGAGACGACCATGGCGTGGAATGAACCACCAAATGGCAACAACAATAACGATCAGGATCCCTGGGGGAACCGGCGCCGTAAGGGCAATAATGATGGTCCCCCGGATCTGGATGAAATATTCAAGCAGGTCAATGAGAAGCTGAACAAGTGGCTCGGTGGCGGCAAGAAGAAAGGCGGAGGCGGTTCTGGTGGATCTGGTGTCGGCTTTGGCGCCATTCTGGGTATTTTGCTGGTGGTCGTTCTGGCCTACGCTGCTTATGATTCAATCTATACCGTTGATGAATCCGAACGGGCGGTTATCCTGCGCTTGGGTGAGTTCAGTAGCATTCAGTTGCCCGGTCTGCACTTTAAAGTGCCATTTATTGACAAGATCGAGCAGAAAGTGAATGTCACCGAAGTACGAAGTCTTCGCCTGCAGGAAAGCATGCTTACCGGCGACGAGAACATCGTATCCGTGACCATGGCTGTGGAATATCGCGCCGCAGATGCCCGAAAATTTGCACTGAACGTGCAGCAGCCGGAAGCCAGTCTGTCCAATGCCGCTGAATCAGCCTTACGCCATGTCATCGGCTCGGCCACGTTTGAGCAGGCGTTGACGGTGGGTCGTGAGCAGATTCAAGTATCGGTTCGTGATCGGTTGCAGAATTACCTGAACCTTTATGATGTGGGCATTGAACTGGCCCAGTTGAACATCAACGAAACGTCGCCACCGGAGGAAGTTCAGGCTGCGTTTGATGATGTGATCACCGCCCGCGAAGACCAGCAACGGCTGATCAACGAAGCTCAGGCCTATGCCAACCAGATTCTACCGCAGGCACAGGGTCAGGCGCGTCGACGGTTGGAAGAAGCTCAGGCGTATCGTGAGCAGGTGGTTGCAAAAGCTACGGGTGAAGCTGACCGTTTCATCGATATTCTTGGCGCCTACAGTGAGGCACCGGAAGTGACGCGTGAACGTCTTTATCTGGAGTCGTTATCGAAAATCTACTCAAACGCCAACAAGGTGTTGGTCGATGTGGAAGGTGGTAACAACATGATGTATTTGCCGCTGGATCAGCTTAAACGTAACGCCAGTGGAAACCAGCCAATAGTGCCGGCTGGAACTGATCTGAATAACTTGTCGAACACCGATGTGCGAAACCTGACTGATCAGATTTTGCGCGAAATCGACCGCCGGCGAGCAAATTGAGGAGCCTGAACTATGAGTACTCGTAATACCATTCTGCTCGCGGTGCTCGCTCTGCTTGTTTTTGTTGGCTTGCAAAGCATTTATGTGGTGAGTGAGAAAGAGCGCGCTATCAAGTTGCGGTTTGGCGAAGTCGTGGCAGCCGATGTAGAGCCAGGGTTGCATTTCAAAGCGCCGTTTATAGAAAATGTGCGTAAATTTGATGCTCGTCTGATTACCCTGGACAGCGACCCCGAGCGATTCGTTACCAGTGAGCAAAAGGCTCTTGAAGTGGACGCCTATGTTCAATGGCAAATCGACGACGTTCGCCAGTTCTACACAGCGACAGGCGGCGGCGATTTTTTCCGTGCCAATACCATTCTCGAAAACCGGGTTAATTCGGCACTGCGTGACGCTTTTGGTCGCCGAACCCTGCGCGAAGTGGTGTCCGGTAGGGGCGAAAATGAGCCACTGTCAACCGGCACAGAGATTGAAGACGAAGGTGAGCGGGATCAGCTGTTGCGTGAAGTGACGGAAGACGTAGACAGCTTTGCTCGTAGTGGCCTTGGTATCCGGGTAATCGATATCAGGGTGAAGGCCATTGACCTGCCCCAGGAAGTCTCGGCTGATGTTTACGCTCGCATGCGTTCAGACAGACAGCAGGAAGCTCAGTTGTTCCGATCTAACGGTGAGCGGGAGGCCGAAGAAATTCGCGCCTCGGCCGACCGTCAGGAAACGGTAATTCTGGCCAATGCGTTTCGTGAGTCCGAACAAATTCGTGGTGAAGGCGATGCAGAGGCTTCCCGGATCTACGCCGACGCCTATTCGGAAGACGAAGAGTTCTATAGCTTCTATCGCAGTCTTGGCGCTTATGAACAAAGCTTTAGTGGCGACGGTGACATCCTGTTGCTGGAGCCAGACAATGACTTTTTCCGCTACCTGCAATCGAAAACAGGTGAGCTGTCTCCGAGCGAAGAGTAGACAGGCTTGAATTACCCGGCCTCTGTTAAATAGTTTAAAAAAGGGTTGGGGACCAGCCATTGCAAGTGTAGAATCCATCAACCGGGCCATGTGCCCGGTTTTTTTGTGTCCTGGCGTTGGCAAATGGTGGCCTGAACGGCCCGCGACGAGACCACAACGCCCGGTAAAATCCTGATTTTAATTAATGGGAACGTGTTTCGGCATGACCATAGCAGAACGCTGGCTGTTGCCCGACGGTATCGAGGAAGTCCTGCCGCCGGAAGCCGCACGAATCGAGGCCTTGCGCCGACTTCTACTCGACGAGTACCGCACCTGGGGCTACGACCTGGTTATTCCGCCGAGCGCGGAATACCTGGAATCCCTGCTGACCGGTGTCGGGCACGATCTGGACCTGCTGACTTACAAAATCACTGATCAGGTCAGTGGCCGTTTGATGGGGCTGAGTGCCGACAACACCCAACAGGTCGCGCGGATGGATGCCCACAGCCTGCCGCGTGCCGGTGTGGCTCGCTACTGCTACTCGAGCAATGTGCTGCACACTAAGGCGACGCATCTGTTGTCGTCGCGCAGCCCCATTCAGATTGGGGCTGAACTTTATGGCTATGCCGGCGTCGACAGCGATATCGAAATTGTTTCGCTGATGCTGACTTCGCTGGCCCGGGCTGGGCTGGAGAATGTAACGCTGGACCTCGGCCACATCGGGATCTATCAGGCGCTGATCGAGGCTTGCGGCCTGGAAGGTGATGACGCAACCCAGCTGTTTCGCCTGTTGCGCCACCGCTCCTTGCCAGAGCTGAACTCCTGGCTTGAAACGGCGCCGCTGTCGGCTGATTTCAAGCGCTGGTTTGCGCTGTTGCCGCAATGTGCCGGCTCAATGGACCAGTTGGCCAAGTGGCCAGACCGGTTTGCTGGCGCGCCCGAGGGTGTATTCGCAGCACTGGATACACTGACCCGGATTGCTCAGGCATTGAAAGCCCGCTTCCCGGACCAGCCGATCCATCTGGACCTGGCTGAACTGCGGGACTTCAACTACCACACCGGGCTGGTGTTCTCAGCCTTTGTTCCCGGTTTTGGCCAGGCGGTCGCCAAGGGTGGCCGGTATGATTCGACCGGTAAGGTCTTCGGCCGGGCGAGACCGGCCACCGGCTTCTCCAGCGATCTGAAGATTCTGGCCAGCCAGACCCGGGGTCAGTGGCAGGAAGCGGCGGGGATACGGGCACCGGCGGTGTCCGATCCGGTGTTGATTGACCAGATCAATCAATTACGGGCCAAGGGTGAACGGGTCATTCAGGTATTTACCGACCAGGCGGTGCCGGAAGAACTGGGTTGTGACCGTGAGCTCGTGCTGGAGCAAGGTCTCTGGCAGGTGAAGTCGCTGACATAAGGCGGCCAGCTTTTAACCATACATTTTATCAACTACAGGCAAAAAACGATGGGTAAGAATGTTGTCGTGCTTGGCACCCAATGGGGTGACGAGGGCAAGGGTAAGATCGTCGACCTGCTGACCGAAAAAGCGTCAGCTGTGGTGCGCTTTCAGGGTGGGCACAACGCTGGCCATACCTTGGTTATTGACGGTGTCAAAACCGCATTGCACCTGATTCCGTCGGGCATTTTGCGCCAGGGCGTCAACTGCATCATTGGCAATGGCGTTGTACTGTCCATTGAAGCGCTGCTGAAGGAAATGGCCATGCTCGAAGAGCGCGGCGTTCCGGTGCGCGACCGACTGCGCATCAGCCACGGCTGCCCATTGATTTTGCCGGTTCATGTAGCACTCGACCAGGCGCGCGAAAGCCGTCGCGGTGAAGCCAAAATCGGCACGACAGGGCGCGGCATTGGCCCGGCTTACGAAGATAAAGTCAGCCGTCGCGGTGTGCGCCTGGGCGATGTATTCCAGCCCGGCTTCGCCGATAAGGTTCGTGAGCTGATGGACTACCACAACTTTGTGTTGTCCAACTATTACGGGGTCGATGCTATCGATGTTGAACAGACCCTAACGGAAGTGACCGAGCAGGCACAAAGCATTCGTGACATCACCGTCAACTCGGTGGGCCTGATTCACAGCATTCGCGAACAGGGTGGCGACATCATGTTCGAAGGCGCCCAGGGTTCACTGCTGGACATCGACCACGGCACCTACCCCTATGTGACCTCGTCCAACACCACCGCAGGCGGCGTAGCGACAGGCTCGGGCGTCGGACCGCTGTACCTCGACCAGATCATGGGTATCACCAAGGCCTACACCACCCGTGTTGGCTCTGGCCCGTTCCCGACAGAGCTGTTCGACGACGATGGCAAATACCTGGCCAAAAAAGGCAATGAATTCGGTACGACCACCGGTCGTGCACGTCGCTGCGGCTGGTTCGATGCCGTGTTGGTCAAACACAGCATTCGTATCAACAGCATCAACGCCATCTGCCTGACCAAGCTCGACGTGCTGGACGGTCTGAAAACGGTCAAGGTATGTGTGGGCTACCGCGATAAAGACGGCAACGATGTTGAGTGGCCGGAATCATCAGAAGCCTTCGCCCGGGTAACACCGGTCTACGAAGAGCTGCCAGGCTGGGATGAATCCACCGTTGGTGCCAGCGAGCTGAGCCAGCTGCCACAGGGCGCACGGGATTATATCGCCTATCTGGAAAAAGCCATCGGCGCGCCAATCGACATCGTCTCAACCGGCCCGGACCGAATTGAAACCATCGTACTTCGCCATTCGTTCGATATTCAGTAAACCCAACTGCGGGCTAGCCAGGTGGCGATGGTCCGCAGCAGTTGCCGGAGATACCTCTGCGGATTCACGCCGACCCCGCGTAGGCATCACCGGTATCTACCGCGGACGATTGCCACAGAACCCAAGTCAACCTCTCTTAATTGGCCGTAGCCATGCCGTTACAGCCGTCTGCAGACAACCTTATTCAGATCCCTAACAATGCGTTATACTGTGCGCGCATTAGTCAACCCATACCTATCGGTCGTGAGACGGCCCTATGAATCAGAGGTTGACACAGGCACTAAATTGATCAAATTTTAATCAACAAGGATTACGACCTATCAGCCGACGGAAACCCGCTGACCCGAATCTTGAACGGGAAGCTGAGAAATACGAAAACCCCATTCCCAGTCGGGAATTTATTCTGGAGCACCTGGAAAATCGCCAGGGCCCCGCAACACACCCCGAACTGTGCGAAGAGCTGGGTCTGGCCGACGACGAACGCGATATTGAAGCACTGCGTCGCCGTCTGATTGCCATGGTCCGCGATGGCCAGTTGCTGTGCTCGCGCAAAGGCGCCTTTGGCCTGATCGACAAGATGGATCTGGTGAAAGGGCGCGTCCAGGGCCACCCCGATGGCTTCGGCTTCCTGATTCACGATCAGGGTGGCAAAGACTACGTACTGAATCATCGCCAGATGCGTTGCTGTTTTGACGGCGATGTGGTGCTGGTGCGCAAGGGTGGTACCGATCACCGCGGGCGCGTTGAAGCCATCATCACCGAAGTTCTGGAGCACAATACCCAGGAAATAGTGGGTCGGTATTTCAACGACGGCGGCATTGGCCGGGTTGAACCAGAGAATCGCCGGGTCAGCATTGATGTACTGATCCCTGCGGGTAATGAAGGTGATGCTCAGCCCGGCGACATCGTCGTGGTTGACGTGCTTGAACAGCCGCAGTTCCGGCGTCAGCCGGTAGGGCGTGTTACCCAGGTACTGGGTGAGCACATGGCGCCGGGCATGGAAATTGATATTGCCCTGCGTACCCACGACATTCCACATGAATGGCCGCGTGAAGTTCTCGATCACATCGAGGGGATGAGCGATCAGGTTGACGAGTCAGCCAAAGCCAATCGCATCGACCTGCGCGACAAAGCCTTTGTTACCATCGACGATGAAACGGCCCGGGATTTCGACGATGCCGTATTGGCCGAATCGGTTCGTGGCGGTGGCTGGCGCTTATACGTTGCCATTGCTGACGTCTCGAATTACGTTGCCGTCAATTCTCCGCTGGATAACGAAGCCCGCAAACGCTCGACCTCGGTGTATTTCCCCGAGCGGGTGATTCCGATGCTGCCGGAGATTCTCTCCAACGGCCTGTGTTCATTGAACCCCAATGTCGATCGTCTGACGCTGGTCTGTGAAATCAATGTTTCTGCCACCGGGAACATCGACAGCTACCGCTTTATGGAAGGGCTGATCAATTCCCATGCCCGCCTGACCTACAACAAGGTAGCGCCACTGCTTGAGCCGGAAACCGCGACTGAAGCGCGTGAAACCATGCAGCAGGAATACGGTGAGGCGGTGTTGAAAAACCTCACTACCTTGCGCGAGCTGTACAAGATTTTCCGCTTTCAGCGCCGTAAGCGCGGTGCTATCGACTTTGAAACCATCGAAACCAAAATCGTGTTCGATGCCGATCGCAAGATTGAACGCATTGTGCCGAGTGAGCGCAACGATGCCCACCGTCTGATCGAAGAGTGCATGCTGATCGCCAACGTCTGTGCGGCGAACTTCATGGAAGAACTCGAGATTCCGGCGCTGTACCGGGTGCACGATACACCGTCGCCGGAGCGTCTTGAAAATCTGCGAAAGTATCTGGGTCAGCTGGGTCTTGAACTGAAGGGCGGTGAAAAACCGCACGCCAAGGATTATCAGACCCTGTTGAATCAACTGAAAGGCCGGGACGACTTCCAACTGATTCAGACCATGCTGTTGCGGTCAATGAATCAGGCGGTATACCAGCCTGAGAATCTGGGCCACTTTGGTCTGGCGTTTGATGCGTACACTCATTTCACCTCGCCTATTCGCCGCTATCCGGATCTGCTCACCCATCGTGCGATCCGGAGTGTTATCCGGTCTGGCAAGCGTACCCCACTGGTGCGTCGGGTAAAGGGTGCGCCCAAGCTGAACCAGAAAGACATTTACCCGTACGACCTGCAGGCCATGGTCGAATTGGGTGAGCATTGCTCCCTGACCGAACGCCGCGCCGATGAGGCGACCTGGGATGTGGTGGCCTGGCTCAAGTGCGAGTACATGAAAGACCACGTTGGCGACGAGTTTATGGGTACCGTATCGTCGGTAACCAACTTTGGTCTGTTCGTGCAGCTCGATGAAGTTTATGTCGATGGCCTGGTGCACATCAGTTCACTGGCCAGCGATTATTACCAGTTCAACGAAGTGGCGCATTGCCTGGTTGGCGAGCGCACCCGGGTCAGTTATGGCCTGGGCGACCGGCTGCAGGTCAAGGTCATGCGCGTTGATCTCGACGACCGCAAGATCGACTTTGAACTGTCGGGCGACTGGGTGCAAAAACCGGCCCGTCCCGGTTCTGTGAAAGGCTCCAAGGCCAAGGCCCGGCCGGCACAGAAAACCAGTGCCGGTGACGAACCGAAAAAAGGTAAGAAATCGGCCAAGTCGGGCGGCAAGCGCAAGTCTCGCCCGCGTCGCCGTAAAAGCAGCGAGTAATATCGCTGTTTGAATTTGGAAAGCCTGGCGATTCGCCGGGCTTTCCTGTTTCTGGGTATTTAGTTTGATTTTCGGGAAGAATAACCATGAGTGACGCAACGTCCTGGGTCTACGGGATTCATGCCTGCCAGAGTGCCCTGGAGCAACACCCGGACCGGGTGCGCGAGATCGTGTTTCTGAAAGGCCGGCAAGACCAGCGTATTCAACGCCTGCTGGATCTGGCCAAAGGGCAAGGCGCTCGCTTCCGCTGGCTGGCCAGAGAGGAATTTGACCGCCTGCTTAACCGTAACGAGATGCAGGACGCTCGCCATCAGGGGGTTCTGCTGCAAACACTGGCTGCACCGGTGTTGGATGAAGGCGATCTGGAGTCGCTGGTAGCTGGTCTGGAGCGCCCGGCTTTACTGCTGGTGCTCGATGGCGTGACTGATCCGCACAACATCGGTGCTTGCTTGCGCAGCTGCGATGCCGCCGGAGCCGATGCCATCATCGTCCCGAAAGACAAGTCTGCTAGTCTGACGCCAACTGCCGTCAAGATCGCCAGCGGCGCCGCTGATACCGTGCCGTTCGTCGTTGTGACCAACCTGGCTCGAACGCTGGAGGCTCTTAAACAGCAGGGTGTTTGGGTTTATGGCACGGCCGGAGAAGCTGAAGCATCGATTTACCAAACCGATTTAACCGGTTCAGTGGCCATTGTGATGGGAGCTGAAGGCGCCGGCTTGCGACGGCTGACGCGCGATACCTGCGATGGACTGTTCAAGCTGCCCATGGCTGGCCAAGTAAGTAGCCTGAACGTGAGTGTCGCCGCTGGCGTCTGTCTGTTTGAAGCTGTTCGTCAGAGGTTGGGCTAGTACCACAAGTTTCGGAGTTCGATCTTGTTGTATTGCCAGGAGTCCGTATCAGCCACCGGTCATACCCCTCCGGGGTCGGCGTGAACCCATCCATGGTGCCTAGGTCGCAGGATATGAATCCCCTCCATGGGATTCACCCTTCGGGCTCGCTGCGCTCATGCTAAAACGCTCCCGGCGTTTTAGTCCCTGCTGCGAACTACCCCGGAGGGGTATGACCGGCACCTGATACTCAGCTCTTTACGAACTCCAAAACTTGATCGCTAAATCGACGCTTGCTTAGCGGCCTGGCCGGTCATTGACTTCAAGAAACTAGTGCCATAGTCCATTCGACCTACGCTGAAAAACTCCGCCAACGTTTGGCCGATGTCGGCAAAGGTTTCCCGCTCGCCCAAGTTCACTGGTTTAAGTGTTTTTCCATATACCAGAACCGGAATGTGCTCGCGAGTGTGGTCGGTGCCCGGCCAGGTCGGGTCACAGCCGTGGTCTGCCGTCATGATCAAAATATCATCGTCCTGCATCTGATCGAGAATATCGGGCAGACGCGAGTCGAAGTATTCCAGGGCGGCGGCATAGCCGGCAACATCCCGGCGGTGGCCGTAGGATGAATCGAAATCGACCAGGTTAGTGAAAATCAGGCTGCGGTCACCGGCTTTGCTCATTTGGGTTAGCGTTGCATCGACCAGGTCGGGCAGGCCGGTAGCTTTGAATTTTTGGGTGATGCCCACGTTGGCGTAGATATCGGCGATTTTGCCGATGGATATCACCTCGCCACCTTCTTCCGCCAGTTTTTTCAGCACGGTCGGCGCCGGTGGCTCGACTGCCAGGTCATGGCGGTTACCGGTGCGCTTGAAGGTGTCGGCGCTGTCGCCGATGAAGGGGCGCGCGATGACCCGGCCGATGTTGTATTCGTCGACCAGTTCGCGGGCGACTTCACACACCTCGTATAGCCGTTCCAGCCCGAAGGTTTCTTCGTGGCAGGCAATCTGAAACACACTGTCGGCCGAGGTATAAACGATCGGTTTGCCGGTTTTGCAGTGTTCTTCACCCAGCTTTTTCAGAATCTCGGTTCCGGAAGCGTGGCAATTGCCAAGCACGCCGGGTAGATCGCAGCGTTCAATCAGGGTGTCCAGCAGCGACTCGGGAAAGGAGTTTTCCAACTCGCTGAAATAGCCCCAGTCATAGAGTACCGGCACGCCGGCAATTTCCCAGTGACCGCTGGGCGTGTCTTTACCGCTCGACAATTCCCGGGCATAGCCATAGCTGCCCACCGTTTCAGTGGCCAGTGTCATGCCTTCAGGCACGGCGCCCTGGCTGCTCTCGGTGGCGGCGTTGACCAGCCCCAGGCGGGTCAGGTTGGGTAGGGTGAGCTTGCCGCTGCGGCCCAGGTCAGCCTTGCCCTCGGCACACCACTGGGCGATGTGGCCCAGAGTGTTGGCGCCGGTGTCGCCGAAGCGGTCGGCATCGGCACTGGCGCCAATGCCGAATGAATCCAGTACCAGTACGATGGCGCGTCCCATGTCTTCCTCCCGGGCTCTGTGCGACAAAGCCCTGTCATGTTATGTCAGGTCGGTTTCTGCGTGAAACCGACCCTGTTAATCCAAATCTTCCGGGCCTATCCGGTCGTGTACAACCGGTTGAGCCGTCACTGCCTGCTCTGCGATGGGTATGGCCCGGGTCAGCCGTTGCCGGGTGTCGGCCAGCTGGTCTTCACTGCGAACGTGAGCCATGGCCAGAACGTCGCCAGCGCGGACTGCAACGCCTGGCCGGACGATGTCGGTTAGACCAACGGCGGCGTCGATCTGCTGATCGGCGCGGGTACGTCCGCCGCCCATCGCCACTACCGCCAATCCGATATCACGCACTTGCAAGGGTTGTACGATGCCATCCCTTGGGGCGATGACTGGTTGAATGATGGGGGCTGCGGGCAAATAATCATCGGGTCGATTGGTAAAATCAGACGGACCGCCAAGCAACGTTACCATGCGTTGAAACGCTTCAAGCGCTGCACCGGAATCCAGTGCGGCCTGTAGCTTATGGCGAGCGGCATCGATGCTATCGGCCAGTTGGCCGGATACCAGCATTTCTGCACACAGCGCCAGAGTCACCTCATGAACCACGGGGTCGCGATGATCGCCGCGCAAATAGGCCACCGCTTCCGCCATTTCCACCGCATTACCGGCAGACAGGGCCAGAACCTGATTCATATCGGTCAGCAAGGCCGTTGTTTTAACGCCGGCACCGTTGGCCACACGCACAATGCTTTCAGCCAGGGCGCGGCTCTTTTCCGGCGTGGGCATAAAGGCGCCACTGCCGACTTTAACGTCCATCACCAGCGCATCCAGCCCTTCGGCGAGCTTTTTGGACAGGATCGACGCGGTGATCAGGTCGATGCTCTCAACCGTGCCAGTTACATCCCGAATGCCATAGAAGCGCTTGTCAGCCGGGGCCAGGTTGCCGGTTTGGCCAATGATGGCAACGCCAGCTTCGCGCACGGTTTGCCCGAACAGGGCGTTGTCGGGGTAGGTGTTGTAGCCGGGAATGGACTCGAATTTATCCAGCGTGCCCCCAGTGTGGCCGAGGCCCCGCCCGGAAATCATCGGCACATAGCCGCCACAGGCGGCCACCATGGGGCCCAGCATCAGACTGACCAGGTCACCCACGCCGCCGGTGCTGTGTTTGTCGAGTACCGGGCCGTCGAGGTCGGTCCACTGCATAACATCGCCGGAATCGCGCATGGCCAGTGTCAGGGCGACCCGCTCGTCGAGGGTCAGGCCGTTGAAATACACCGCCATGGCCAGTGCACTGATCTGGCCCTCACTGATACTGGCATCCTTGATGCCCCGCACAAACCAGCGAATTTCATCATCGCTGAGGTTACCACCGTCACGTTTACGGCGAATCAGTTCCTGCGGTAGATACATATCAGTAACCGCCCGGTTCGGAAGAGCCGGCATCAGCCTGGCCCAGAGTCGCCAACAAGTTGTTCAACAGACTGCTGGCACCAAAGCGGAAGGTGGCGGGGCTGGCCCAGCCCGGCCCCATAATGCGGTCGGCAAGCGCAAGATAGGCCTGGGCGTCTTCAGTGGTTTTAATGCCACCGGCGGCCTTGAAGCCAACTTTGCGGCCGCTGTCATGAATGGCCTGCAACATGATTTCGGCGGCTTCCAGCGTTGCGTTTACCGCTACTTTGCCGGTGCTGGTTTTAATGAAATCAGCCCCGGCGGCAATGGCGATGTCACTGGCCTGGCGGATCATTCGGGGGTCTTTCAATTCACCGCTCTCGATGATGACTTTGAGCAGGACACCGTCGCCACAAGCCGCTTTGCAGGCGGCCACCAGGTCGCGACAAACCTCACTATTGCCCGCCAGCAGGGCGCGGTAGGGCAACACAACATCGACTTCGTGGGCACCAGCGGCTACGGCTTCACGGGTCTCTGCAACGGCGCGATCAATGTCGTCGCTGCCATCGGGGAAATTGGTAACGGTAGCAACGAGAACCTTAGACAAACCTTCGTCGGCCAGCGTCTTACGGGCTGTCGCTATAAAAGCCGGGTAGACGCAAACGGCCGCAGGAGAACCAGACGGCGTCCTGGCTTGCTTGCACAAGGCTTCGATGCGGGCGTCGGTATCGTCGTCGTTCAGGCTGGTCAGGTCCATCAACCCGAGCGCTGTTTGGGCGTCACGCTGTAACGGATTCATTTTATTGTCCAAGTGGTCAGTTTTTAATAAGTTTATGCCCTAAAGTGGTTAAAGACAACGTTAGGGTGGTTAAAAATAGAGCTGTTGCTACCTCTGATTCTTTGGGGGTTTGTATGCAAGATGGAGGTTTTTCCAGCTCTGGTGCCAGGAGTTCGTGGCGACCACCGGGTAGACCTATCCGGGGTCGGGCGGGATGCCGCCCACTCAACCCATCCATGGGGCCTAGACCGTAGCGTCCCTGCTACGGACTACCCCGGATAGGTCTACCCGGTAGCCGTCACTTACTTTATCGGCACTAATCAAAGATGAGTCATCAAGAAAACTGCGAAACCCTCGATTTAATGGCAAACTGCGTGCAACTAATGGCCGTCCCTGTGCTTGTCAGGCAGGGGTGGCGCTTATAACGTTTGTAGTTTGGGAGAATGCAGTGAATAAAACGTCACAGGTGGCGTCCCTTTGGGTCATCAGCGGAGTGTTGTGGCTGGGCAGTTTGGCGGCTCTGGTGTATTTCGCGATGCCGGTTCTGGAGTTGTCGGTTTTGGCGTTGCCTGTGGGGTTACTGTTGGCGGCGGCGGGCGTGTCGCTGTTGGCCCTGAACCGCAGCCAGCATCATGCTGAGCAGGCTTCCCGTGAAGTCAGTCGAATCAAACGGACCTTGCAGGAAAGCCACCTGAAGATTGAACGCTTTGAATACGAGGGAAAACAAAGCGCCGAGCTGCGCCGCCTGGTGCTGTCTTCCGCTCAGGAAAAAGACCTGGCACTGCGCAACATGGCCAATGCGCTGAACACCGCGATGGCCGAAGTTCAGTCGCTGTGCTCCTCCAGCCAACCAGACGCCCTGGAGCGCATTCGCGAGAAGTCAGAGCTGATGCAGCGCTATGCCGATGATCTGAAAGTGCTCGCCCGGCTGGAGCTTAAATCTGAATTGCCACGCGCGGAAAACATCAATTTGTTGACCGTACTCGAAGGGTTCTGCGAGGAATGGCAGCGTTACGGCAAGGGGTATCGAACCCGGGTTAAATTTGAGCATCAGGAAGATCAGTTACCCCTGGTCTCCGACGTCAACTGGCTGCATTCATTGCTGACCCGGGTGGTGTATTCGCTGATGCGAATGAACGAGGGTGGTTTGGTTCAGGTGCATCTGATCGGTTACATCGATGCGGAACTGGGCGAAGCCCTGCGCATTCGAGTCAGCGCCGACGGCCGCCATTTTGAACCGGATCAGCTCAGTAATGTGCTCACGCATTACACCAGCGTGATTGATGAAGGGCGCGACGTTGGGCCTGGGTTGTCACTGGTGGTGGGCCGCAGGCTGGCACAAATGCTGGGTGGCAGTCTCGATGTGCTGGACGGTGAAAAAGGGACCGAGGTTCTGGTGGTTTTGCCGCGTAAACAGAATAATTGGAAAGAGACCGATGTGCTTGGTTAAGGCGTGGTCCATAAAAAATAATAGTGGATATAAGTGCTGCTGCAGAGAGTGCTGTGTTTAGCTACCGTTGTAGAGTGCAGGTCACCGGGCATACCTGTTCGGGGTACTCCGCAGCATGGATGCTGCGGTCTAGGCTCCATGGATGGATCTACGCCGACCCCGAACAGGTGTGCCCGGTGGCCTGGACGGATTCCCGCCAATGTAGAAAAAGAAACCGGTGACCAGCACGGATTTCTGGCGATAACCTGACAAATCACCTACCCGCTATTGGGTAGGGTCTAATCGCTCTGGCAGGTTATTAAATGTCGGCGTAATCCAGCGGCTGGCTTCCTGAATGGTTTGTACATTGTCTGCCGGGTAAAAGCCCACCAGGTTAGTGCCGTTTTCTGTGTAAGCCTCTTCCATGCCCCGGCCAACCTGGTGCAGTACCAGACGTTTGGCGTCGTCTCTGAGCATCTGGTTTTCGAAATAGCGTGTGAAACCATCGAGACTGATGGCTTCAACGGCTGTGGCCAGGCGACGACGTGTGTTGAAGTTTTGGCTGCCGTCCATGATCGCTTGCCAATAGGTCTGGCTCAGTTCATAGAGATTTTGCTCCGGGGTGGTCAGATCGTTGATCAGGCCGGCCTTGTAGCGTTCGAATTCCTCGCTGCTCATGCCGCGTAACTGTTGCAGATAGCGGTTCATGAACCGGTCTGAAAACAACTGAAGCAGTGCCGGGTCGGTATCCGGTGATTGAATGTAGACGATCAGTCCGGGCAGGTTATCGGCCATGAAATTCTGGGCAAATACGATGTAGCCCAACTGCTCTTCGGTTCGCATTTCGGCAAAATAGGGTGCGCTCATGGCTCGGCCGAGCAACAAGAACAGGGCATGTTCACGCAGACTGCTGTCCTGGCCCTGATAGTAGCCGAGCAAGGCGCTGTCATTATGATCAATCGACATTTCATGCCGGTAACTGCGACTAGGAAGAGCAGCCACTTCGATTTTCACAGAACCGACTTCAGCATTGGGCGGAATCATCGCACTGATGCGTTCTGCCAGCTGCAGGGCTCCGGTCTCAGTTTGATTACCATGAATCAACATCGTCATGGTCTGGTTATTCAATAACGCATCACGGTGTGCGAGAACGTCTTCCAGAGTCAGGCTTTCCAGCGCTTCGAGCAGCGCCTCAGGGGTACGCGAATCGCGTATCAATGCCGTGTTCAGCCGTCGCACCATCTGGTTCAAGACCGGGTCTTCACTGGTGTTGCGCAACCGGCGTTGCAGATCGGATTTCAGTTGTTCAAACCGCTCCTGGCTGACCTCCGGGTCGGTCAGCTCCACTAATAGTGTGTCGAGTAATACTTGCAGGCGATCGCTATAGCCATACAGCCTCATTTGTAAACCTTGTTGTGATGTTGAAAGGCCATAGCCGGATCCTGCCCGGCTGGCGTCATAGCGGAAGTCGGTCATTCCATCGTCCACCAGATCGATATATAGCTGCGTCGCGATGGCGTGGCGAGCACTGGCATTCACCTCGGGTGATTCCAGCAAGACGGTGATATCAAGTTTGGGCGTCTGGAAGTTTTCATCCTGTTCAAACCAGACGGTCAGGCCAGGCTCCTGTTCAATGACCAGGGGCGTGTTGTTGATCAGCTCACTCTGGGGTGCCGCCATCGGCAACACCGATAGGTCCTCGGGAATAAACAGATTCTCTGCTGGCAGGGACAGCCCGGTATCCAGCTCAGGCCTACGCCACCGGGCGACCACTGAACCAGCCAGCGGAGTGGCTTTGTAGGGGGTTTCGTACCATTCGCTGAGGGTATCTGTTTCTACTTCAGGACTCATCAGCACAACCAGGGCGTTGTCTGGCTTTAGGTAGGACAGCCAGCGACGGATCGCCTCGGGATCGTATTGCGTCAATTGGTAGGGCCCGACCAGGAGTTGCTCGGCCGGGTAGTGCATCAATCTGGTTGCCAGATGCTGGGCCGTAGCGGCTGGCGAAACCTGTTCGGCAAACTCGAAGTTGATCTGGTTGATCGTCCGCAGTTCTTCATAGCGCCACTCGTTCAGCCCCTCCTGCTCGATGGTTTGCAGGTAATCGAACATCAGAGTCGCAACGGTCTGCCAATTGGCCATGCCTTCCGGGGTCAGTTGCAGAGTGATGTTGAAGGTGTCCGGGTTGCGACTGGTGCCTGGTGAGTGGGCGGAAATGCCGTCGGCCCAGCCACGGTCCCGCAATTCGGCGAACAGCGTTCCAGGACCCTGATGATCCAGCAGACTTGCCAGATAGGCATAGGGCTTGGTGTTAAGCTCAGGTACGGTTGCGGGTACCGGGAAACGGAACTGCAACAGCCTCGTTTCCCGACGGGGTTCCACTTCGACCAGCATGGGCAACTGACTGCTTCTGAACTGGGGGACATCCACCGTAAGGGGCTCGGAGGTGACTGAACGGATCTGATTAAAGCGGCTGTTTACCCAGCTTTTCAGGGTTTTAATATCCTGTGGACCAACGACCGCCAGAGTCAAACGGTTAGCCACGTAGTGTTCGCGGTAGAAATCCCGCATGCGCTCACGCAGTTGGTCGTGATCAAGCGTTTGGGCGTTGCCGATGGCCAGTGTGGCAGCCGGATGTTCAGGGTTGATCAGCTCACGCACAGCGTCTTCACGGCGACGGCTGTCGTCTTGCAGGCTGGCGGTGAATTCCGACTGTACGGCGTTGATTTCACGCTCGATGTAGTCGGCATCGAATAACGGGGCAATGAAAAACTGGGCCAGTCTGTCCAGCGCCGGTTCCAGGTGCTCTGCGTCGATATCAAAGTAATAGAGGGTGTTCTCGTCGGCGGTATAGGCATTGTTGCTGCCGCCATTTTGTTCAATAAACCGGTGGTATTCATCGGCATCCGGGTATTTTTCGGTCCCCAGAAACAACATATGCTCGAGAAAGTGGGCGAGACCGGGCACATCGGCCGGGTTGCTCCAGGAGCCCACGCTAACGTTCAGGGCCGCAGCAGCCACTTCGGCGTCCTTATCCGAAACGAGGACGACCTTCAGACCGTTTTCCAGCTGGTATTGATGGAATACCCGGTCTTCCCGCTCGCTGACAACGAGGTTGGAGGGGTTGTCCGACCCGACGATTGAGGCGCTGGTCAATACCAGCCCCGTGCCCGATAAAGCAACAACGATCCCGATGGCGATGAGAACACCACGTTTCATACTGCGCTCCTGATGACAATGCATAGTGGACCGGCTGGAGAAGAGAGCCTACACCCCGGTCTTGACTCAAAAGAGGTTCAGATGGCCTGCTGTCTTGGTAAGATCAGAGACGGCGATCTGTCAGAGCAGGGATTGTAACGGTCGGCCGTCCTGCTGTCATGGCATCCCTGTTGCCGTCATCACCTTGCTGGTATTGCGAAATGCGGTGATGTCCCAATAATGGGGAGACAAGCCAGTTTTTTGAACAAGAGGGTGCTATGAACGACGTATACGGGCAAGATTCCGGCAATGTAGTGGTCGTCACTGAACAGAACTTCCAGCACGTGATGGTTGAGGAGTCCCAGCGGCGCCTGGTGGTGATGGATTTCTGGGCGGAATGGTGCGCGCCCTGCAAAGCGCTGATGCCGATTCTTGAGAAGCTGGCGGCTGAATACCAGGGGCAGTTCTTGCTGGCCAAGGTAAATGCCGATGAGCAGCCCAACATTGTGGCCCAATTCGGTGTTCGCAGCCTGCCTACGGTGGCGCTGATTGTGAATGGGCAGCCGGTTGATGCCTTTATGGGCGCCGAGCCGGAGTCGGCCATTCGGGAACGCCTGGTGAAATACTTGCCCAAGCCCTGGGACAGCCTGCTGGATCAGGCCCAGGCGCTGCAGGCGGAAGGCAAACTCGACGAAGCCTTACCCCTGCTGCGTGAAGCCTACACCCTCAGCGAGGGCGAAACCGCCATCGCCTTTGCGCTGGCCGATGTCTACGTCACCCTGAACCGCGCCGAGGACGCCGAGGCGATTCTCGATAAAATGACCATGACCGAGCAAACTGAGCCGGAATACGCGGCGCTCAAGTCGCGACTGACACTGTTGCACCAAGCCGCCGAGTCACCGGAAATTCAGGAGCTGCAACGCAAGCGAGACGCCGACCCGGACAATCTGGAACTCGCCTATGAACTGGCGGTGCAATACAGCCAGATCAACCGCCACGCCGATGCACTGGATACCCTGCTGGGCATTCTACGCAAAGACAAAACCTTCAAAGACGGCGAGGCACGCAAAACCTTCCTCGACATCGTCAACAGCTTGGGCAAAGGCGACCCAACCGCGGTCAAATACCAGCGCCAGCTGTTTACGTTGCTCTACTGAGGAGAAGTTCCCAGGCTGGGTTGGCTTTAGTGCCTGGCATTCGTACTGGCTACCGGGTGGGTCTACCTGGGGTCGGCGTAAATCCATCCATGGAGCCTAGACCGCAGCATCCTTGCTGCGGACTACCCCAGATAGACCCACCCGGCAACCAGCACTTGGTTACCGGCAAAACTTTCCTTTCAAAATATCAGGCAATTGCTATTGCTTTGCCTGGGCTTGCTAGTGAGTAAGTAGGCGGAATATCACTGTTTATTGAAGTCAACGCTTACGCAAAGCAAGGCTACCAATCGAATACCCCGCCCCAAACGAGCAGATCACGCCCAGATCACCGGATTTGAGATCCTGATGATGCAGGTTAAAGGCAATGATCGACCCGGCTGAGGCGGTGTTTGCATACTCGTCGAGCACAATCGGTGCTTCGTCTTGTGTGCCCACATGGCCCAGCAGGCGCTTGGTGATTAACTGGTTCATATTAATATTGGCCTGGTGCAACCACCAGCGACGAACCTGACCGATTTCGGCACCCACTGCTTCAATTTGCGCGGCAAGGTGTTCGGCCGCCATGGGGCAAACTTCCTTGAAGACTTTGCGGCCTTCCTGGTGGAACAGCTTGTCGGGGCCAAAGGGGTCGGAGTCGAAAGCGTGTGAAACAAAACCGAAGTTCGAGCGGATATTGTTCGAATAGACCGTTTTTGCCTTGATGCCCAGTATGTCGTAAACATGCTCGGCATTGGCGGTGTCGCCCTGCTCGACCACCATGGCGGTGGCAACGTCACCGAAAATAAAGTGGCTGTCGCGGTCGCGGTAGTTCACCTGGGGCGATGTCAGTTCCGGGTTGATGACCAGTACCGCTCTGGCTGTTCCTGCTTTGACCATCTCGTAGGCGCGGTGCAGGGCGAAGGTGGCGGCGGAGCAGGCCACCAGCATGTCGAAGCCGAAGCCCTCGATGCCGAGTTCGGCCTGCACTTCAATCGCAATGGCCGGGTAGGAGCGTTGGGTGTAGGCACAGCTGACGATCACAGCATCAATATCAGCAGCGCTTTTATTGGCGGCGGCCAGTGCCTTCCTGGCGGCAGCAACGGCCATTTCACCCTGGTGGCTCAGCTCGTCATCGGGGCGCTCCAGAATGCGCGGGCGCATGCGATCGACTTCCATAATGCCATCTTTGACATAGACGTAACGCTGGCGGATGCCACTGGCTTTGGTAATGAAGTCAGGGTCGGACTTGGCGACTGGTTCCAGGGTTCCAGCGTCTATTTCGCTGGCATGCTCCTCGTTGAATTTATCGGCATATTCGTTCAGTACCTGCACCAACTCTGTGTTAGTGAGCACATGTTCGGGGGTCCAGAGACCAGCGCCGCTGATAACAACAGAGTCATTGGCAGACATAAAGTGATCCTTCTATCGAGTAATTTGGTTTTCTAATGTGGTGCTTTATTTAGTGCCAATGAGCCGAGTGCTGGCTACCAGGCAGGCCTATCCGGGGTAGTCCGCAGCATGGATGCTGCGGCCTAGGCTCCAAGGAGGGATTTACGCCGACCCCGGATAGGCCTGCCTGGTGGCTGGCACGTTTTCCCGGCAAGAAATATTAGTCAGCCATTTGTATATTCGAACTGCCAGTCTGAGCATTGGCTAGTGAGTTAGTGTAGCAGTCCACCTGGTTTTGGTCAGTGTTGGCGGGTTGAAGGCGTGCTAAACAGGATCATCCGTGAAAGTTTTTCAAAGCCCGGTCAGTTTGGGTATGCTTTAGGGGTGCTCACGATAATAAGAAGGCTGACATGCTGCACCATTTCACACTGACATTTCAGTTGCCGGACTCGGCCGCGGTTGATGCGGCTGCGGTGGCCGGGCAAATGCCAGGGTCGGATTTTACCATTGAGGGGTTGGGATCCAATCCTTCCGGTGAGTTCTCGATTCACTTTAGCCGGGAAGGCGCCAGCGTGACCCAGGTGCTGGAATACGCCAAGTCTCAGGTGCAACAAGCCATACCTGACGCTCAATTGATCGCTATGGATTTGTCTGAAGAGCCACCGGCGCAAAGCATGGTCGATGATATCAGTAAACTGGTGTTGCATGCCTGCAATGCGCTGGGCAGCGTTGATGCTGCCCAGGCCTGGTTGTCGACGCCGAACCCGGCTCTGAAAGGATTGACGCCCAAGGCGCTGATGATTAACGCCGACGGCCGGACTCAGGTGTCTCGCGTGCTTACAAAGCTGCTGGCACGCAAGCAGGGAGCGGCCTGACCCGGCGCATTGCTGCCCCGGGGCAGGCTCTTAGCTTACAGCTTGCTGACCAGGGCCTGCACGCTTTCCTTCGCATCCCCGAACAGCATGCTGCTGTTGTCACGATAGAACAGCGGATTGCTGACGCCAGCGTACCCGGTGGCCATCGAGCGCTTCAGAATAACCACCTGGTGAGCATGCCAGACTTCCAGCACCGGCATCCCTGCAATCGGTGAGCCCGGTTTTTCCTGGGCATCCGGGTTGCAGATGTCATTCGCCCCAATCACCAATACCACATCGGTTTTTGGCAGGTCATCGTTAATCTCATCCATCTCCAGCACGATGTCATAGGGGACGTTGGCTTCGGCCAGCAGTACGTTCATGTGGCCCGGCAAGCGACCCGCCACCGGGTGAATCGCAAAACGTACCGTCTTGCCCTGCTTGCGCAGTTTGGTGGTCAGTTCAGCGACCGCTTGCTGGGCGTGGGCAACGGCCATGCCGAAGCCCGGGGCGATGACCACTGAGTCGGCCTCCCGCAGCCAGCTTGCCACTTCATCGGCTGAGGAACTGCGGGCTTCACCATACTCTTCATCGTCGGCGCTTGAACCTGACTCCGTACCGAAGCCACCCAGAATCACGCTGATGAACGACCGGTTCATCGCCCGGCACATGATGTAGCTGAGAATGGCACCAGATGAGCCTACCAGAGCACCGGTGATGATCAGCAAGTCGTTGCCCAGCATAAAGCCCGTGGCAGCGGCCGCCCAGCCTGAGTAGCTGTTCAGCATCGAGATCACGACTGGCATGTCGGCACCGCCGATGGCAGCGACCAGATGCGCACCGAGCAACAGTGCGATCAGCGTCATTACCAGGAGCAGCGTCGCATCGCCCGCACCATGCCCATCAGGGGCGAACATGAACAGAAATACCAGGGAGACCAGAATCGCTACGGCGTTCAGCACATGGCGACCGGGTAAGGCCAGTGGCTTGCTCGACAGAATGCCCTGCAATTTGCCGTAGGCCGCCCAGGAGCCGGTGAGGGTGATGGCACCAATGAAAATACCCAGGTATATCTCGGTATTGTGAATGACTTTCTCAGCGCCCATTAGCTGTGATCTCGGGTCCAGATAGGCCGCCCAGCCAATCAGTACCGCTGCCAGACCAACAAAACTGTGCAGCATAGCCACCAGTTGCGGCATGGCGGTCATTTCCACCCTTGAGGCCAGCCAGAGCCCAATGGCAGCGCCAATGGCGACCGCAATGGCCAGTACGAAATAAGCCTCAACGGCCGCAGAGGCCACTGTGGCAACAATGGCGATCACCATACCGGCGATGCCGTAATTGTTGCCGCGTCGAGCGGTCTCCTGTGAGCTCAGTCCGCCCAGCGATAAAATAAAGAACACCCCGGCCAGCAAGTAGGCCATCGATAACAAACCAGTCATGACGGGTCTCCTTTACGGAACATGTTCAGCATGCGTCGGGTCACGTAAAATCCGCCTGCTATGTTGATGCTGGCGACCAGCACACTGATGGTTGCCAGCACACTGACCAGCCAGGAGCCGCTGCCGCTGATCTGCAACAGGGCGCCCAGAATAATGATGCCCGAGATCGCATTGGTGACACTCATCAACGGTGTATGCAGTGAATGACTGACGTTCCAGATGACCTGCCAGCCAATAAAGATGGCCAGCACAAAGACGGTGAAGTGACTCACAAACTCGGCCGGTGCGACTGCACCCAGACCCAGGATCAGAGCACCGGCAATCAGCCAGTACAGCGCTATGGGCCGGGCCTTGCGCGGTGCAGGGGCCTGCTTCTCCGCTGTTTTGGGTGCTGAGGTTTCAGTCGGTTTGGGCGCTGCGGATAATTTGGGCGGGGGTGGCGGCCAGGTGATATCGCCGCCATGCACTACGGTGCAACCCCGGGTAATTTCATCGTTCAGATCGATGACCAGTTCGCCATCCTTATTCGGGCACAGATGCTCAAGCAGGCGCCATAAATTGTTGGCCAGTAACTGACTGGCCTGGGTGGCCGCGCGCGCTGCCAGATTGGTGAAGCCGATGATGGTGACGTCGTGAGCCTGTACGATCTCGTCTTTCACCGTGCACTCGCAGTTACCGCCGTTGGGGGCCGCCAGATCCACCACCACACTGCCGGGTTGCATCGCCTGAACCATGGCCTCGGTGATCAGCTTGGGCGCGGGTTTGCCAGGGATCAATGCCGTGGTAATGATGATATCTACTTCTTTGGCCTGCTCCATAAACAGCGCCATTTCCGCATCGATAAAGGCTTTGGACATTTCCTTGGCGTAGCCGCCAGTGCCTGCGCCATCTTCTTCCAGCTCAATGGTCAGAAATTCGCCGCCCATGGATTCGACCTGCTCTTTGACCTCCTTACGAGTATCAAAGGCCCGGACGATAGCGCCGAGACTTTTGGCGGCACCAATAGCCGCGAGCCCGGCGACACCGGCACCGATCACCAGCACCTTGGCGGGGGGTACTTTCCCCGCAGCAGTGATCTGGCCGGTGAAAAAGCGCCCGAACTGGTTGGCTGCTTCAATAACGGCCCGGTAGCCGGCAATGTTGGCCATTGAGCTCAGGACATCCATTTTCTGCGCCCGTGAAATGCGCGGAATCGCGTCCAGGGACACAGCGGTGGCGTGCTGTTTATTAAAACGTTCGAGCAGTGGGGCGTTTTGACCGGGGGCAAGGAATGAAACCCAGGTCTTGCTGTGCTCTGCATTGCTGCCAAGGGCATCGAGCTCACTGCCAGATAAGCCGTCACGCTGCTCCTGCGGCCCGTTGATTTTCAACAGGACATCAGCGCGCTGATACAGCTGGGCCGGGTCGGCCACCAGTTGCGCACCGGCCTGTTCATACAGGTTATCGGCGAACTGGGCTTTGGCGCCAGCGCCCGGTTCGATGAGAACGGAAAAGCCAAGCTCTATGAGTTTGCGGGTGGTGTCGGGGGTTACGGGTACCCGGGTTTCGCCCGGTGCCGTATCGACAGGAACAGCTAGGGTTAGTGCCATGTATATCCCTCGTTTCCAGACGGAGCGCTTCCCAGCCCCGGCTTGCGCAGGCGCGCGCAGGATGACCGGAGTGTTGGTGCCCGTCCTGTTCTTATTGTTGAACAGTTATTGTTGACTAGTTGATACTCAACAAGGCGTTCAGTTGGGATTCAGCCCTGCTGAGTATGGTCATACTGGCTGGCTATTGCAGTCGGTGCAAGTATAAAGGTGAACAGGTCGATTGAGGGCACTACCACTAAAGGATCAGGCGAAACCGGACGATGCAGGCTAAACTGAATTGAGATATGTCAGACTGCGGGGTATTCTAAAGCCTGACGTTCTGGAGTCGTCGCAGGCCATTAAAACTATAATCGGCTCGCAAGCTCACTCCGATGCGGGATATCTCAGGGCCGGGCCGAACCTCTGGTAGGGTTGCGGTCGTGCCGGGTGTCCCTGATTAATCACAATAATAAACTGGAACATAGAGGTCGGTGACCCGGTCTCTCTGGCACGCCTTCGCACTTCGGTATGATCGCCGCCAGCAGAACCGTGTTGAGTGCCTCCCTGACCCCATGATGGAGAGTTAAGATGAAAAGACGTGACGTCATCAAGAAAGGTTTGATCGGCGCCGGTAGCGTGGCGGCTGCGACCACCATTGGTACTCCGGCTCTGGCTGAAGACCGCATCACCTGGCGCATGGTTACCACCTGGCCGAAAAACTTCCCCGGCCTCGGTGTGGGTGCACAGCGCCTGGCCGATCGTATCACCGCCATGTCCAATGGCCGTTTGACCGTTCAGGTCTATGCTGCGGGTGAACTGGTGCCGCCTTTGGGTGCGTTCGATGCGGTCATTGAAGGGTCTGCAGAAATGAGCCATGGTGCTGCCTACTACTGGCAGAACAAGAGCCGGGCGACCTCCTTCTTTACCGGTGTGCCTTACGGCATGACCTCCCGCGAGCTGGCAGCCTGGGTTCGTTACATGGGTGGCCAGGAAATCTGGGACGAAATCTACGCTCAGTTTGGGGTCAAAGGCTTCCTGTCCGGCGACACCGGCACTCAAGCAGGCGGTTGGTTCCGCGAAGAAATCACTGGTCTGGATGACATTCAGGGCATGAAATTCCGGACCCCGGGTCTTGGCGGTCAGGTTTGGGAGAGAATGGGCGCTAGCGTAGTGAACATGGCCGGCGGTGAAATCTATCAGGCACTGCAATCCGGTGCTCTGGATGCGGCTGAGTTTGTCGGGCCTTACAACGACCTGGCACTGGGTTTCTACCAGATAGCCAAGAACTACTACATGCCGAGCTTTATCGAGCCGGGTCTGGCGACTGAAGCGGTGGTCAGCAAGGACAAGTTCGAAGCACTGCCACGCGACCTGCAGCAAATTGTCGAGTTCGCCTGCCAGGCTGAATATGACCAGGTGGCATGTGATTTCTATGCCAATGACCCAATTGCATTGCGTACCCTGGTGCAAGAGCACGGCGTTCAGGTTAGGAATTTCCCTGAAGAAATATTGCAGGCCGGTGCTGATGCCGCGAAAGAGGTTCTGGGCGAATTGCGCGATAGCGATGATGCTCTGGTTCGCAAAACCACAGAAAGTTATTTTGACGCTCTGGCTCTGTTGCGCACTCGCACAGAACAGGTCGATGGCGCTTTCCTGACGGCCCGTCAGAAATATTTCCAGATGTAATCTGAGATACTCCAAAAAAAAACCCGGCGAATGCCGGGTTTTTTTTTGCCTGGCTATTGTCTCACTGAGCAAACAATAGCCAGGTATATGGCGTTAAGAGCCTGTGCTTAGTTATATATTTGCGATGGCAGCCAGGTCACCAGTTGTGGGAAGGCCACAAGCAAAATGATCACAATGATTTGCAAGAACACGAAAGGAATGGCGCCTCTGTAGATCGTCATGGTCGATACCGAATCGGGTGCCACACCGCGCAAATAGAACAGGGCAAACCCGAAGGGAGGCGTCAGGAAGCTGGTTTGCAGGTTGACCGCGACTATCACGCCCAGCCAAACCGGCTCAACACCCATCATTAGCAGAATCGGTGCGGTGATCGGCAATACCAGGAAGATGATCTCGAAGGTATCCAGAATAAAGCCGAGCAGGAACATCAGCAGCATAACGAACAGGATGGCGCCTAACTGGCCACCTGGCAGGCTGTTCAGAAAATCGCTGACCAGCTCTTCACCGCCCATCATCCGGAACACCAGGGAAAATACCGTCGCCCCGATCAGGATGATGAAAATCATGGTGGTGGTGTTCGCGGTCGCGTACATCACCTGGCGCAGGTTGGTGTAGGTCAGTTTGCGCTGGAACGCCGCCAGTATCATGGCACCAATGGCACCTACGGACGCAGACTCTGTCGGTGTGGCAATGCCCCCGAGAATTGAACCCAGCACGGCGATGATCAGTACCAGCGGCGGCAACAGGGTGGTAAAGACATCTTTCAGCAGCCGGGACTTTTCGTCAGCCGTCATCTCCAGAGCCGGGCAGGTATCCGGGTGCCGGACGGCCTTGTAGATCATGTACAGCATGTAGATGCCCATCAGCATCATGCCGGGAATGAAGGCACCGGCAAACAAGTCGCCCACCGATACCGGTGTCGGCGCAAAGTTACCCAGAGACATCTGCACCTGGCTGTTAATGCCTGAGAGCATGTCGCCCATGAAAATCAGCACGGTAGAGGGCGGTATGATCTGGCCCAGGGTGCCGGAGGCGGTAATTACACCCGTGGCCAGCTTGGGGTCGTAGCCAGCCTTGAGCATGGCTGGCAGTGACAGCAGACCCATGGTGACCACGGTTGCCCCGATGATGCCGGTTGACGCCGCCAATAAGGCACCCACGAGAATGACCGACAAACCGAGACCGCCGCGCAAGTCGCCAAACAGGCGACCCATGGTAATCAGCAGCTTTTCGGCAATGCCGGAGCGTTCCAGCATCATCCCCATAAAGATAAACAGCGGCACAGCCACCAGTACTTCGTTCAGCATAATGCCCATATAGCGTGGCGCGACACTGGACAGGTTGGACAGGTCAAGCGCACCCAGGAAATGGGCAATGGCGGCAAAAATCAGCGAGGTACCGGCCAGCGAAAACGCGACAGGAAAGCCCAGCATTAACACGCCAATCACGGCGAAGAACATAATAAGGGAGAGAATTTCACCCAACAGCGTTACTTCCATCAGACGTTCTCCCCATAACGATAATCTTCAGGCACCATTTCTTCGCGGTCAGACAGCACCAGAATGCTGCGCCCGATCATTGCCAGCCCCTGAATACCGACGACAACGGCAAAAACAATGATAAAGCTCTTAACCACGTACAACCCGGGCATGCCTCCGTAATTGGCTGACCCTTCCATGAATTCCCAGGAGCGGGCGACGTAGGGGAGGGCATAGAGGCTGATAGTGATAATGAACGGAAACAGAAAAACCAGACATCCGAGCAAATCGATAGCGGCCTTGCGCTTAACGGGTGCGGTTCGATAGAACACGTCGACCCGTACATGACCTTCCCGAAGCAGGGTGTAGCCGGCAATGCCCATGAACATCACGCCATTCATCCAGACATAGAGGTCCTGCATCAGGACCGATCCGGTTGAAAATACGTAGCGCATGACAACGACGGTAAAGCAAACCAGTACAATTCCGAGCGTCAGCCAGGAAAACACCTGACCCAGGAATCGGTTCAACAGGCAACAAAGCCTGACCACGAACGCGAGGCTTTTCATGAGTGATCCTTTTTTAACGGGATAAGGCAAACACGTGGGATAGTCTTGATCATCGGCTGCAATGTGTAGTCGTGTGTTGTTGTTTTAGTGCCGTTTTAAGCTGGCGGGGCATACTGACTGACGTGTCTCAGTGCAGAACAGCCTTATTACAGGGGCGTATTAAACCATGCCAAAGCAGTCGACGCCAATGCTTGCAGCGGGAACTCGTATCGCCTTTGCCCGGGTTTGCTTATACCGTTAAAGCTGGCCTTGGGCGCGGTCGCTGGTTAGAGTCGGTCGCTGCCGTGCCAGCACCGGGTGTGTTGGCTTTCTGATAAAGCTGTACAGGGAGAATCCGCCTTATGGCGCAGTTAAAAGCTCCGGGCCAGGCGTCAGGTCGCACCAGGAACAGTACCCTGAGCTGGGCATATGAGCAGGTGGTTGGTGAGGAGGATGCACGGGTCTGCAAAGACATCCCCGAGTCGGCTTGCCAGCACCAGCCCCGCAACTTCTTTGCCTATCTGATCGCCAATGCCTTCAGCAAGATAGCGGATGAAATGAGCAGTGCCCGGCTAATACTGCCCTGGTTAATGAGTTCCCTGGGTGTGCCCCTGGCGCTGGTTGGTTTCCTGGTGCCAATCCGTGAAGCGGGGGTTCTGATTCCTCAGTTATTGGTGGCCGCCTATGTGCGGGGCCGGGCCTATCGCAAGCCCGTCTGGCTGTTGGGCGCTGCCGCGTCGTCACTGGCACTGCTAATCATCGCCGCCGCCGCGCTTGTCAGTGAGGGGGTCATGGCAGGTATCTGGATACTGTTCGGGCTGACGGTGTACAGCCTGGCCCGGGGCTTGTGTTCCGTCTCTGCCAAGGATGTTCTGGGCAAAACGGTGTCCAAATCCCGGCGTGGCACGGTGATGGGGTACAGCGCTACCCTGTCTGGGTTGGCCGTACTGGGTTTGGGGTTGTCGCTGGTTGTTGTGTCCGGGCTGGAACAGAGCTCTGTGTTACTGGTGGGATTGTTGGCGGCTGCAACGCTGCTCTGGTGGCTATCCATGCTGGCATTTTCCGGCATCCGGGAAGCGCCGGGGGCTACCGAAGGCGGTGGTAACGCCTGGTCCGTTGCCTGGCAACAACTGGGCCTGTTGCGTTCAGACCCAACCTTCCGGTTTTTTGTCATGTCCCGGACGGCATTGCTTAGTGTTGCGCTGATGCCCCCGTTTTACGTTGTGATGGTAGAACGGGTACAGGGTGCTGCATTGGGCCTGGGCATGTTGTTAATCATCAGCGGGCTGGCGGCCTCGCTGTCATCGGGGATATGGGGCCGGTTCAGCGACCGTGCCAGCCAGAAGGTGATGGCCGCCGCTGCCTGCGGAGCCGCTCTGGCCGGCTTGCTGGCATGGGTGAGCCACGCCTGGCTGGCCGGATCGGGCAGTCTGGTGGGGCTGTGCCTGGCGTATGGCCTGATTATGGTTTGCCACGGCGGTGTTCGACTGGGCCGTAAAGCCTATCTGGTCGATATGGCGAACGAATCCAATCGGGCAAGTTATGTTGCGGTCAGCAATACCATTATCGGTATCGTCATGCTGTTTGGCGGGCTGACCGGCATTCTGGGCGATTTGTGGTCACCGTTGGCGGTCATTCTGCTATTGAGTGGTTTGGCTGTTGTTGCGGCGCTTATGTGTGTCCGCCTGCCCGCCGTGCAGTAGCACGGAGGGCAGGCACAGCGCCCCGGGAGGGGCTTGGTTTGGCTTGTTACAACGTTCGTGTTACAGCAAATGGGGGTTCATGCGTTTGTAATCACGCAAGGCTTTGCGTGCGCGTTCGACATCGTTGTACAAGCGCATTCGATCGTCTTTGCTGCCAGTGCCATTAGGGTTTTCTCTAACGAACTGGCGCTTTGCTTCTTCGGCCTCGACAATGGCCTGCTCAAGCTCTTCCAGCTTTTGATCCATAGTTCCCTCGTTGTCCCACGATGACCGCAGTGCCAGCCGGTCACAGATTCCTGCGTGTGAGGTTGATGACACGTTGAAAAGGGCAAAATGCCACGCCATCATTATGCCACTCACACACTTAATGCTAGTTGACCCGCCCGACAAATGCTACCGCATGCGCTGATTTGTCACAGTACTTAGGGGTTTGCGTCGCCCTGATCCTACGCAGATTGCTTCTTGTCAGATTGCTCTGAAGGTGCGAGACCGGTAACGACGTGGAGCGGCTGCTATTGAAGCGATTTTTGTGATGGAATTCAAATCATTAGATCAAATTGAACAGTGGTAGATTAGTTTTTTATGGTTTTTATACAGAAGGATGGCTCCGGGCCCGCTCACCGGGCTGTAGCGGAAGGCTTACAAGCGTAATCGGGAACACTGTGTTCAGTTTCCGGGCCGCGGGTCGCCTTTGTCGGGCGGGTCTGAGACCCTTCCAGTCTGCAAAACGCACCCGAGTGCCCGCGCAACCGTCTCCGAGTTAAGTTCGGGGCCTGTGCCCGGGCGAGCCGGAGTGTCCGTTCAGACCGTTACCGGAGTGTCATCATGTCCCGATCTCTTATTCAACACTTGCCTGATGCGTTGGCCGACCTGCGAAAACAGGGGCTCTATAAATCCGAGCGCATCCTTCAGTCGCCCCAGGGTGCAGAGGTTGCAACGGATGACGGATCTGTGCTGAATCTGTGCGCCAATAATTATCTGGGGCTGGCCAATGCCCCTGAACTGATCGCCGCCGCCAAGCAGGGGCTCGATGACTTTGGGTTCGGAGTTGCTTCAGTACGGTTCATCTGCGGCACCCAGAGCGTTCACAAGGCACTGGAGCGGCGCCTGAGCGACTTCCTCGGTATGGAAGATACGATTTTGTATTCCAGCTGCTTTGATGCCAATACCGGGCTGTTTGAAACGCTGCTGAATGATCAGGATGCCATTATCTCCGATGCGCTGAACCACGCCTCCATCATTGACGGTGTGCGTTTGTGCAAAGCGCGGCGGTTTCGTTACAGCAACAACAACCTGGCTGAGTTGGAGCATTGCCTGCAACAAGCCCAGTCGGCCCGGTACCGTCTGATTGTGACCGATGGTGTGTTCTCGATGGACGGTGTTATCGCCAACCTGACCGGGATTTGTGATCTGGCAGAACGCTATGATGCCCTGGTGATGGTCGATGACAGCCACGCAGTGGGTTTTATGGGTGACCACGGGCGGGGCACCCCGGAATACAATGGTGTGATGGACCGGGTCGATATCCTCACCGGTACGCTGGGCAAGGCGCTGGGCGGCGCCAGCGGTGGTTATACGGCAGCGGCCAAACCCATTGTCGACTGGTTGCGTCAGCGTTCGCGCCCTTATTTGTTTTCCAACTCGCTGTCACCCAGCATCGCCGCGGCCAGCCTAAAAGTTCTGGATATGATTGACCAGGGAGATGACCTGCGTCAGCGGCTGTGGGACAACACCCGCTATTTCCGGCAACAGATGCAAGCCGCCGGCTTTAGGTTGGCCGGTGCCAATCATCCTATTATTCCGGTGATGGTGGGTGATGCCGCTGTTGCCAGTACCATGGCGGAGAAACTGCTGCAGCGCGGTGTTTATGCCGTCGGTTTCAGTTACCCTGTTGTGCCACAGGGTGAGGCACGCATTCGCACCCAGATGAGTGCCGGGCATACCCGGGAACAATTGGATGTCGCCATCGCCGCCTTCACAGACGTCGGTCGGGAACTGGCGCTTATTTAAGGAGACTCCTGCATGAAAGCCCTCGCCAAACTGCACCCCGAACCGGGTATTTGGATGACCGAGGTGGCCGAACCTGACGTCGGCCACAACGATCTGCTGATCCGTATTCGCAAAACAGCGATCTGCGGAACCGATGTGCATATCTACAACTGGGATCAGTGGTCGCAAAACACGGTGCCGCTGGGTCTGGTGACCGGGCATGAATACGTCGGTGAAGTGGTGGGCATGGGCGAGGAGGTTTCCGGCTTTGCCATCGGTGACCGGGTCAGTGGTGAAGGTCACATTACCTGTGGTTATTGCCGCAATTGCCGGGCCGGGCGCCGCCATCTGTGTCGCAATACCTCGGGCGTCGGCGTCAATCGCGCCGGTGCCTTTGCCGAGTATCTGGTGATACCTGCCTTTAATGCCTTTAAATTACCGGACGATGTCAGTGATGAACTGGCCGCTATTTTTGATCCTTTCGGCAATGCGGTGCATACCGCCCTGAGTTTCAATCTGGTGGCCGAGGATGTGCTGATCACCGGAGCCGGCCCGATCGGGATGATGGCAGCGGCGGTCGCGCGTCATGTCGGAGCCAGGAACGTCGTCATTACCGACGTTAATGATTTCCGGCTGGATCTGGCGAAGCAAATGGGCGCGACGCGTACCGTCAACGTCGCCAATGAGAATCTGCGCGATGTCATGAGCAGCCTGGGCATGACCGAGGGTTTTGATGTCGGCCTGGAAATGTCCGGTGTGCCCAGCGCCTTCCGGTCGATGCTGGCGTCAATGAATCACGGTGGCAAGGTCGCATTGCTTGGTATACCCGGTGAAGAAATGGCCATCGACTGGAGCCAGGTTATTTTCAAGGGGCTTGAGCTGAAAGGTATTTACGGCCGGGAAATGTTTGAAACCTGGTACAAGATGGCCGGGCTGATTCAAAGTGGTCTGGATCTGAAACCGATGATCACCCACACTTTGCCTGTGGCTGATTTTCAGGAAGGTTTTGACATCATGCGCAGCGGTCAGTCCGGTAAGGTGGTTCTGGACTGGGTATGAACACGACGTTGTTTTTGAATGCTTTCACCAGCTATTTTGTGGTGATCGACCCGATTGGTGCTGCGCTTATTTTTTATTCGCTGACGCTGGGTCGGACCTTTCGCCAGCGCTTGCGGGTCATCCTGAAAGCGACAGGTATAGCAGCGGCGGTGATACTGCTGTTCGCCTGGGTCGGTGAGGGGTTGTTAACCACTCTGGGCATCAGTATGGATGCGCTGCGGGTGGCTGGTGGCATTCTGCTGTTCAACACTGCCTTTCGCATGATCACCTCGGCCCCTCTGCCGGACAAACCAACCGATCGAAGTGTTGGCGATATCGCCGTCTACCCACTGGCCATTCCCTTAATGGCCGGGCCAGGCACCTTGACCATTACCGTATTGTTGATGGCTGATGCGGGTTCTGCGGCAAATCAGGGCTTGGTCATCGCCGCCGTCATATCGGTGTTGCTGGTCACGCTGACGGCGGGGCTTCTAGCCAGCCAGATCCGCAGGGTCATCGGCAAAACCGGTGATGAAATCATTCAGCGTCTGCTGGGTGTGATTTTGGCGGCGCTGGCGATTCAGTTTGTTGCCAACGGTGCCAATGGGTTGTTCTAATTCAAGTCTCGGAGTTCGGTTGACTTCAAGGGCGTTGGCCCGCACCGGATACCGGGTATGCCTCTGTTTGGTCGGCGTTAATCCGTCCATGGAGCCTAGGCCGCAGGATATGAATCCCATCCATGGGATTCACCCTTCGGGCTCGCTTCGCTCCTGCTAAAACGCTCCTGGCGTTTTAGTCCCTGCTGCGGACTACCCCACAGAGGCACACCCGGCACCCGGAGCTAGTCTCCCAAGCGAACTCCGAAACTTGAGCTCTAAAAATCCGTTCCCAACGAAATCAGCGGGCCAATGCCATATTGGTAGCCCATACCCAGTGTGAACTCACCCAGGGTGAACAGGGCGCTGACGCCGGGGACCATCTCGAACTCCGAGCGTTCGTTGGCGCAATAGGCATTGCTGGTAAAGTTGGATTCCTCGATATCGCACCGGGTCGACACCAGCAACCCCAGGGATGTGTAGAACGCGATGCGATCGTTCGGGGCGTAGCCCTTGAGAATCGACAGGTGCAGCGGAAAACCCACCAGCGTATTGTCTGACACCCGGGTTGTGTCGTTGTGCGGAGGTTCGTAGTGATGTACCCGGCCGCGATAATCAGAGCGCAGCACCAGGCCCAGCTCAGCCCCCCAGGTATCGGCCATGAACCCGAGCCCTACATAGGGCGCTTCGAAATAACCCTGCTGACCACCGTAGGATATCCAGACAAAATCGTCTCTGGCCTGGGTGATGCTGGCCACTGTCATCAGGCAAGTGATGAGTATGGCTTGCCGGTATCCAGTCGGGCACTTCATGTTTAGTGGCTCCCGGAATCTTGGGTTACTGTTGGAACTACCAGGCGCAGTGCGCTATGCAGTGCAGTATAGTGAGTAGAGTATCTGCCTGGTTCATGAACCCCAACTGAATTTTCACTGGCTCATCGGCTTTAGACGGAAATTCAGAACAGTGTGACGCTGGTCACGCCCGGCAGGGGTGCTTTACCCGTCTTTACCTGATTCACACCCGCCTTTACCTGACACTGCTTGCCCGGATGCTGGCTTGCTATAGCATCGGTTGCACGCGTCATTCAGTCAGTAAGGGATTTATCAGTATGACAAGCCAGACCATTGAACTGAATTTAACACCGGAAGAGGTTCGAGAGCTGAATACCCCGAATGAATCTGCTGAACAGGCAGGTAAGCATCATGCTCAGGAGCCACCTGCCTTTCAACCTCTGGGATTCAAGGCGCTGAGTCATGTCGGCAAGCAACTGATGGTCCGGGTGTTTACCGTCTTGTTTTACAGCCTGTCTGCATTGTTGGTGATCAGCGGTTTGTTCCACTTTTTCACCGATGTGATCGCCGGTGAAGACAGCTTCATGTCCAATACCGTTAATGTGGTCAATTCACTGATCATTGGCCTGGCCATGTTCGAACTCGGTGCCGGCATTAGCAAGGAGTACACCGAAACTGATCAGGAAGAGAACGTCTTCACCAACATTCGTCGAACCATCACCCGATTTCTGGGTACGGTGTGTATTGCTCTGGTGCTCGAATCACTGATCATGATCATCAAATACAGTCAGCTCGATTTGGCCGGTAACCTGATGTATCCGGTAGCCATATTGGGCGGTGCCTCGGTATTGCTGATCTCCTTGGGTGGCTTTCTGGCGCTTACCCGTGGCCATACTCAGTGAGTTGAGTAGCCGTTACAGCGGCAGGGCGGTGGTGTATTTCAATTGCTCCATCGCAAAGCTGCTGCTGACATCCGCCAGTTTGACCCGACTCACCAGCCGCTTGTAGAAGCGGTCATAGGCGGCGATGTCGCCGACCACGACCCTGAGCAAATAGTCGACATCCCCGCTCATCCGATAGGCTTCCATCACCTCCGGCATGGCGAGCACGGCTTCAGTAAAGTCCGTCAGCCAGGTGTCGTTGTGTTCGCGGGTGCGGATAAAGACGAACACATCCACCCCCAGGGCCAGTGGCTGCCGGTTAAGCAGGGCTACCCGGCGACGAATATAGCCCTGATCTTCCAGTGCCTGAATACGCCGCCAGCAGGGGCTGGTGGTCAGGTTGACCTTGTCGGCGATGGCTTGCACCGACAGCGTCGCATCCTGTTGCAACAGGTTTAAAATGGCTTTGTCGATGGCGTCTGGCATAATATGCCTCCATACATCTATTTTATGAAAAAATTTTTCCTAAAATAGCCGATTTATCGCAAAAAATGAAATTCATTGGGTCTCGTTAGGCGTCACACTGATCGGGTGATGAACGAAGGGAACCTCCGATGACCCAGCAAACCGCCATTTCCGAAACTTTGCCTCCTGACTGGACACGCCTGAGCGCGAACACCCTCCCGGTGCCCGGCAATCGGCTCTACGCCGACTGGACTGCCAGCGGCCGGCTGTATCGCCCAATCGAGCAGCGCCTGCTTGAAGTAGCCGGGCCGATGATGGCCAATACCCATACCGAAGACAGCCTGACCGGGCGCTTTATGACCGAGGCGCTGGATCAGGCGCATCAGATCATGCGTCAGCACGTGAACGCCGCCAGTGACGATGTGGTGCTGTTTACCGGCACCGGTATGACCGGGGCGCTGGCCAAGCTGGTGCGAATGCTGGGGCTCTGGGTTCACGAATCCCATCGCGAGGCGGTGCTGGCGACGCTGGCACACCGGCCGCGTGTCTATGTGACGCATATGGAGCATCACAGCAATCACACCCTTTGGCTGGAAACCCTGGCAGAGGTGGTGATTATTCCACCGACGCAGACGGGTGAGGTGGATCTGGCCTGGCTGGCTGAGTCGTTGCGCGAGGTACCAGCCGGGCAGCCGGTGCTGGCCTCGGTTACAGCAGCTAGCAATGTGACCGGTGTAGCGGTGCCTTACCGTGCCATAGCGCGGTTGATGCATCAGGCGGGTGGACGGTGCTTTGTCGATTTTGCCTGCGCCGCTCCCTATGTCGATATCGATATGCACCCGGCTGACGGCGAGCCGCTGGATGCGGTGTTTTTTTCACCGCACAAGTTTCTGGGAGGGCCGGGCGCCAGTGGTGTGCTGGTGTTCAATTCAGCGCTGTATCACAACCAGGTACCGGAACAACCGGGTGGTGGCACCGTAGTCTGGACAAACCCCTGGGGCGAGCACCGGTTTTATCAGGACATTGCGACGCGGGAATCCGGCGGTACGCCGGGTATTTTGCAGTGCCTCAAGGCAGCGATGGCCGCGCAGTTGAAAGACGAGATCGGCGTAAGTGCCATTCAACAGCGTGAACGCGAATTGAACCAGTATTTCCTGCAGGGTCTGGATCGCATCGCTGGCATCCAGTGTCTGGCCCGGGAGCAAGCCGACCGGCTGAGTGTGTTTTCACTGGTGATAGAGGGTGTGCATTACCAGCAGGCTGTGCAGCGACTGAGCCATGAATTCGGGATTGAAGCCCGGGGCGGCTGCGCCTGTGCAGGCACCTACGGGCATTATTTGCTGAACATCGACCGCGCAACGAGTCAGGCCATCACCGGCCAGTTGGACCGGGGTGAACTGGCTGCAAAACCCGGCTGGGTTCGGTTGAGTTTTCATCCGATGATGACCACTGAAGACCTCGATCGGATACTCACCGCGTTGGAGGCCCTGGCGAGTGGCGGAAGAGCGACGAGTTCACAACCGCCTTTGAATATGGCCCAGCTCTGGGGTGGCTGGACTAACTCAAGTTTCGGGGTTCGTTAGACAAGCGGCGGGTGCCGGGTA
>DASSWT010000174.1:0-9653 GCA_035704555.1 Saccharospirillum sp.
ACCATGTATATCAACAGCATCGCCCTGATTGTTCTGCTGGGCCTGTACTTTGGTTCGCCCCTGTATTTCGAGGGTGCGCTGTTAATCGCCATGCTGGGCTTTGTCAGCACCGCGGCCCTGTGCAAGTATCTGGTGCGCGGCGACCTGATCGAATAATGCCGGGCGGCCAACGCCGCCTGCCGACCGTTAGTGGAGTTGTTCAATGAGCCTTTTTGTAGAATGGCTGATCATCATTTTGTTATTGCTGGGTGCCTTTTTCCTGATGGTTGGCTCCATTGGCCTGGCCAAACTGCCCGACTTTTACACCCGTTTGCACGCGCCAACCAAGGCATCGACGCTGGGCATCGGCGCCTTGCTGATCGCCTCTACGGTATTTTTCAGCGTGAACCAGGATGGCATCAGCGTGAAGGAACTGGTGATCACCCTCTTCCTGTTCATTACTGCCCCCATCACCGCCCACATGATGGGCAAGGCCGCCATGCACAAGGAAAAGCAAGCCCTTGAGCGCACCAAAAATCTTCACTTGCAGGAACCCGCACGCAATCGTCAGCCGCCAGAAGCGACTGAATGACTATCGGCACCTTGTGACTGGCAGGTTACCCCTCATGTTAGAGCGCATCATTCACTGATTCGCTCCCGGAGGCCCCCAGTGACCGCCTATTCCATTCTCGATCTGTCACCCGTCAATCAGGGCAGCACGGCCCGTGAGGCCCTGCACCGCTCCCGTGCACTGGCACAGCACGCTGAAAAAGCCGGTTACACCCGCTTCTGGATGGCCGAACACCACAACATGCCCGGCATCGCCAGCGCCGCGACCGCGGTGGCACTGGGTTTTGTCGCTGAAGGCACCGAGCGCATTCGCATTGGGGCCGGCGGGGTCATGCTGCCCAACCACGCGCCGCTGACCATCGCCGAGCAGTTCGGCACCCTGGCCGCCCTGTACCCGGACCGGGTAGATCTTGGCCTCGGCCGGGCGCCCGGCACCGATAGCGCCACCATGCGGGCTCTGCGTCGCAATCCGATGAACGCCGCCGACACCTTTCCGGACGATGTTCAGGAGCTGCTGCACTATTTCGAACCGGTGCAACCCGGCCAAACCGTTCAGGCTGTTCCCGGGGCCGGCTTGAACGTGCCGGTCTGGCTGCTTGGCTCCAGCCTCTACAGCGCCCAACTGGCTGCTGCACTGGGCCTGCCCTTCGCCTTTGCCTCGCACTTCGCACCAGACCATCTCGACCAGGCGCTGGCGATTTACCGGGAACGCTTTAAGCCCTCCCAGTATCTGGATGCGCCTTATGCCATGGCAGCGGTCAACGTTTTTGCCGCCGACACCGAGCATCAGGCCCGGGTCCTGAAGACTTCGGTCGAACAGCAATTCATGGCACTGCGTCGCGGTACGCCGGGGCCGTTGAAGCCGCCGGTCGAACCGGATCAGGTCGGCAGCCCGATCGAACGCGCCCAGGTAGATCATGCCCTGGCCGAATCGGCCGTGGGCACGCCCGGCCAGGTCGAGGCCTGGCTGCGCCGATTTTTAGACCGCACCGAGGTCGATGAAATCATCTTCACCGGCCAGATGTTCGACGACAAGGCCCGCTTCAAATCTTTCGACATAGCGGCTGACGCGATGCGAGCCATCGCCGCCAGCCAGGTTGCCGTATAACGTTACACTGGACAATCAGGATAGGTTTTTATGACCGATAACATGACCATCGACCCGAGTCAGTCTGTACTGGTGACCGGTGCCACCGGCTATGTCGCCGGCTGGATTGTAAAAAACCTGCTCGACGCCGGCGTCACCGTGCACGCCGCCGTGCGTGACCCGGACAATGCCGACAAAGTTGCGCACTTAAAAAAACTGGAGCAAGAGGCGCCAGGTACACTGAAACTGTTCAAGGCCGACCTGCTCGACGAAGGCTCCTACACCGAAGCCATGGCTGGCTGTTCGGTGGTATTCCACACCGCCTCGCCCTTTATTCTGTCGTTCGATGATCCGCAGAAAGACCTGATCGAACCGGCCAGGCAAGGCACACTGAACGTGCTCGACAGCGTGAACAAAACCGAGAGCGTCAAACGCGTTGTATTAACCAGCAGCTGTGCCGCCATCTACGGCGACAATATTGATCTGCAAAACTCGGGCAAGCAGGCGCTGGACGAAACCGACTGGAACACCACGTCATCGCTGACGCACCAGCCCTACTCCTACTCCAAAACCCTGGCCGAACAGGCCGCCTGGGCCACGGTGGAAAAACAGTCGCGCTGGGATCTGGTCACCATCAACCCGTCGCTGGTGCTGGGGCCGGGCATCAACCCGCGCAGCACCTCAGCTTCACTGGGCATGTTCAAACAATTTGCCAGCGGTCGGCTCAAGGCGGGCGTTCCGGCCTTTTACATCGCCGCCGTCGATGTACGGGATGTCGCCGATGCTCACATCAGAGCTGCTTTCACGCCGCGGGCCAAAGGCCGCTACATTGTTTCCGGACACGACAGCAGTTTCATCGAGTTCGCCGAGATTCTGCGCAACCAGTTTGGCGAAGGCTACGGCTTCCCGAAGCGCATCCTGCCCAAACCCCTGGTCTGGCTGGTAGGGCCACTGGCCGACAAAGCCATGACCCGTGCCATGGTCAGTCGCAACGTCGGCCATCCGATCCGGTTTGATCACAGCAAAAGTGAGCGTGAGCTGGGGGTGCAGTACCGGCCCCTAAAGGAATCAATTACCGATTTCTTCAACCAGTTGCTGGAAACCGGCCAGATCCGAAAGGCCAGCTAATCGCTCAGCTCGCCGCCGGCTCTGGCTGGCGGTCAGCACTTTCCATCGCGCCAGCGGGATGAAACCCGAACTGGTCGCGGTATTTTTCCATGGTCATGCCCAGTTCGCGTTTGAACAGCCGCCGGAAATTGCTTTCATCCTGATAGCCAACTTCCAGTGCGATCCGGGCCGAGGTAAGGCGGCTGTTTTCCAATAATTGACAGGCGCGCTTCAATCGCTCTTTCTGCAAATACTTCAACGGCGACACCCCGGTCGCCTGCTGAAACCGGCGCTTGAACTGCCGGCTGCTGATGTTCAGTTGTTGCGCCGCCGTCTCCATACTCACAGTCCCATGCAACGACTCCCGAAACCGGGCCTGAGCCAGGCGCACCAGATCATCGTTATGGGGGCGGTCGTCGTCGGTGGCACTGTACACCGAGGGCGGTGTCGGATAGCGGTCGACCTGCATCAGTTTTGCGCCGGTAAGCGCAAGTTGCCGGCTGCCGACTTTTTCCGCCAGGTGCAGCACCAGCTGGTGCGTTGTATGGGCGCCCCCTGTCGTGCAGATAAGCCGCCCGTAGTCGGCCAGCAGCGAACGGGTATCGACCCGCACACCCGGGAACAATTGCCTGAAATTCAATTCGCTGCGCCAATGCATCAGCGCCGGAAAATGGTCGAACAAGCCAGCGGCAGCCAGCAAAAACGAGCCGGTACAGCAACTGGCCACCCGGCCCCCACGCTGATAGTGATCCGTCACCATGGCCACCATCGGCTGCAGCTCTGTCAGGGCTCTGGCAATACGGGACTGGCTGGAAATCGCGTCGTAAATGGACGGCACCACCCAGATCTGATCGTCCGGCGCCGTGCCGGTATCGGCATAGACGTCGTGGATTGAGCAGTCCGGCGTCAGCATCATGCCATTGAAGGGTGTCACCGGCTTTCCGTCCACCGAAGCGGTCACCCACTCGAACAGCGGCTGTTCACCACCGGCCTTGAGGTGACAATAGTTCAGCGTGATCAGCCCATCAATCAGGCTCACCGCCATGGAACCCGAACACCGGTCGGTCAGGAGGATAACGATTTTCATGGTTATGTCCATTTTCGCCACTAACAGGGCGAATATGACACTTATCCCGCACGGCGGCAAGGCGCAGACTGTCGTGATCTACTGCAACCACGGTATGTTCACCATGACCACGCGCCCTTTCTCCACTGAATCCAATAGCCCGGACCCGGCCCGAACGGCAGCCAGCGACCCACACCGGAAGCCGGGGCGAGTACCTGCCGGCTTCCGGGCCATGGCCACCACCCTGAACCTCATTGGCCGCGTATCGCCCGACCTCGCCGGGCGTATGCTTCAGGCGCTCTGGTTCCGGCCATTTCACCGCCAGCCTGGCGAACTAACCCGGGCTTTCTGGCAAAGCGCCCACAGACGCACGGTTCTGCTCACCGGTCAGGATGGCGTCGACCTGCATTTCTGGGGTGACCCCGGGGCTCCGCTGATAGTGGGTGTACATGGCTGGCGTGGCACGGGCGCCCAGTTCCGGCACCTGGTGCCGGGTCTGGTCGGGGCAGGCTATCAGATCTGTCTGTTTGACATGCCGGCACACGGGATGAACCGCACCCGCTTCACCCATGTATACGAGTTCATGGAGGTATTGCTGGCCATTCAGAACAAAGCCGGGCGCCCGGCCGGTGTGATTGCTCACTCACTGGGTTGTCAGGCCGTCATCCAGGCCATTGCCAAGGGCTTCCGACCGGGGCACCTCGCCTTTATTGCGCCCGGGATCAACATGGATGCCATGGTAAACCGGTTCAGTCAATCACTGGGGTTGAGCTCAGCCGTCCATCAGCGGTTCAGAGCCCATCTGGCAGCCCGGTCGGTACGGCTGAGTGAAGACTGGATCGGCACCCGCGATACGCTGTTTGAGCGACTGTCTCACGAGGTCGCGCGTCAGTATCTGGACCATCCCGGTTTACTGGTTGCGGACGATCAGGATGAAGAAATTATCTGGCAGGATTTCAAAGCCGTTGCGGAGTACTGGCCGGGGGCCACAACCCATTTCAGTTCCGGCCTTGGCCACTACCGGATTTTAAAAGATGAGGCGGTACTGAGCAGTGTGGAAACCTATTTTCGGGGCCAGTTATGACCCCGGTGTGCGCCTGAAATGGCGCGCGTTACGTGCCCTTCCAACCCTGGTTTTTACCAGGGCAAGGTTTCCCCATTGCTGTGCCAGAAGGTACCAGTGTTCTCCAGCGTCAGGCCGTCAATGCGTGCGGCCAATCCCGTCGCGGCTTCCTCCGGCGTAATCAGACCACCGAAATTCACCATGCGGGTTTTGACATAACCGGGGTGCAGCAGAGCAACGGCAATGCCTTTTGGCTTCAGGTCAACGGCCAGTGATTTGCCGAAGGCGTTCAACGCCGCTTTAGACGCCCGATAACCGTAGCGACCCCCGGAATCGTTGTCGGCTATGGAGCCCATTCGACTGGTGATTAAGGCGACTTTACCGCCCGTATCCATGTTCCGCAGCAGCGCTTCAGTGACGCGCAAGGGCGCATAGGCATTGATCTCCATCTGGCTTCGAATGGAATCAAAATCGATGGCACCGAGTTGTTCATCCTGCAACAAACCGGCATTGTTGATCAGCAGATCAATCGGCTCACCCTCTACGGCCGACACTAGCGTTTCAATACTTTTTGGTTCAGTGACATCGATGCCCTGAACAACCGTTTTGGCGATCGAATCCAGCGCTTCAGAGGTCTGTCGGCACACGCCTATTACCTGCCAGCCATTGCCAACGTAGTGCCGGGCCAGTTCCAGACCAATACCTCGATTCGCGCCAGTGATCAGTACCTGTTTCATCCCAGGGCTCCTTTTTCCAAATGATTGAGGAAGCCAACCTAACCGATGAGTGCTCCTGTTGCCAGTTATGTGGCCACGTCAGGCGATCAGGGCGTAAACCAGACCGGCCAGTGCCAGCCCGCAGACGTTATAACCCGCATCGACGGTAAACAATGCCCAAGGTTGAACCCGGTTGTCCACGTTGTACACCGCGGTTTTCAGTCGCTCCCAAATCGAAATGCCCAGCCCAAGCATCAGACCCGTGAGCAGTCCATCCAGCAAAGTACTGCCACCGCCGCACTGATACAGAATGGCAATAATCAGAGTAGTGACGATACCGCCCACTAGCGTAAGTGCCATCGAAAAACCCGGCCCACCGTTCTGATGAATTTCCTCAGCGGTGCGCCCTGTTGCTTTCACCCAGGGCTTCTGGAACAGCAGCGCATACCAGAGTGCACCGAGAAAAAAATTAGCGAACCCACCAATGATAACGGCAATGACAACGCGCCAGCCGAAGTCCAGTCCATAAGGATATACTCCTTACCGTAAAGCATTCAGTGTATCGCGGATGGATCGTATTGCCAGGCAACGACGTTGTGCACGCACCTCAGAGGCGCTGGTACGTCACTAAACGACGTTAACAACTACCTTGCCGAGGTGATCAGCACGACCAAACCGTTCCATCGCTTCAGGTAAACCAGCCAGGGAAAACGGCCCATCAATCAGACAATTCAGTGCACCAGCTTCGAATAAGTCATTGATTTTCTCTAGCCCCCTGTTCGGTTTTAAGCTCAGAATTTTCAGCTGTTTTCCCGATAACCTATTTATTACCGGGCCTACGCATAGCATTTGGAACAGGCGGTTCAGGTGCCCGCCAACGGTTACGTAGCGCCCGCCGGGATTAAGCGCGTTCAGGTAGCTAAACGGCGAGCGTGTCGTTTTGGCATCCAGCACCAGATCATAACGATGTCCGCAGGTGGTAAAATCCGTCTGTTCATAGTCGAGCGTTTCATCAAAACCCATGGTGTTCATTGCATTGAGTTTTGATGTCTTATCAACCCCCGTCACCTTGCATCCGTACGTTTTGGCGATGCCAAGGCCAATTGCGCCAACGCCGCCACCGGCGCCATTAATCAACACACGATCACCCTGGCGAATAGCCCCGACATTCACTAAGCCCTGCAGCGCAAGCAGGCCAGCATGGGGCAGGGACGCCGCCTGTTCAAAGGTCATGCCCGGCGACATTGGGTGCAACTCACTTTCTGGTGCACAAACATATTCCGCAAACCCCCCGAAACCGGCTTCCGAAAGGTCACCGTACACCCGGTCTCCCGTTGCGAATTGAGTAACCCCCTCGCCCCGGGCGGCAACCACCCCCGCGACTTCGGTACCAAGAACAGGAATTTTCGGTTTTATCGGCCCGGACATTAATCGCAACAGATGCGGCTTGCCGCGCAGGAGTGTCCAGTCCCAATCGTTGATGGTTGTGGCATGCACTTTAACCAGCACCTGGCCTTGTTTTGGCTCTGGCACAGGCCGTTCGCACAGCTGCAATACATCCGGTGTACCATAGCGTGTATAAACAACCGCTTTCATCATGATCCCTGCCTGTTGCGAGCCCTTTGTGCCGTTCTACAACGCGGTGATGGAAACGTCAATGTCACATAAGGCACAAAAAAAACAGCCCTGGCTCATTCTGTTTGGGGTTAAACCAGTGCTTTACCATAGGGCTCTGAGCACCTGCCAGAAGTCATAATAAGCAATATGACCGCTGGCACTTTTTCGGTCGCTGGAAACAGGGAGCACTCGGCCCATTAAACAAAAAAAACAGCCCAAGGAGCCTGTCGGACTTAGGGCGACAAGGAGAGTAAGCATGCGCACTTGGAAAACCCTGTTGCTCAGCGGGGTAATATTGGCGGCAGCCGGGGCTGCCGTTGGCATCATGATGAATCAGGCACCCGAACCCGAAAAAGCCGACGCGACTGAAACCGAGTGGCGCATAGAAAGCGCCCGGGTAGAGGCGGGCTTTTACCAGCCAGAGATCCGATTGGTCGGTCGCTTGGAGGCCAGACGCCAGCAAACCTTCACCGCGGCGTTCAGTGCCGAGGTAATGGAACTGACCGTCACTGAAGGCGACCGCGTTCAAGCGGGCGATTTGTTATTGCGCCTGGATGATTTCGACACCCGTCAGCAACGCCAGCAGGCCGAAGCCGACCTGGCTGACATCGAATCACAACGGCAGATCCGTCAGTTGCAACAGCGGCTCGATACCCAGGCGCTGGCCGTGGCCACCGCCAAACTGGAGCAACTGCAGGAACAGCTGACCAAGCAGCAACAGCTGGTTACGCGCGGGCTCGCCCCCCAACAGCACCTCGACGACCTGCAACAGCAAGTGGACCAGCAACAGCTCAGCGTGTTGCAACACCGCACCACCATCGACAGCCACCCTGCCGAACTGGCCCGCCTCGACGCCAGCAACCGCTATCGACCCTGGCAGAGGTAAACCGTCAGGTCGCGCCCGGCGCGCGCCATTACGTGCTCGAAGGGCAGTCCGTCGCCCGAATGCTGATTTACCGGTCGGACCAACTCGACAGCCTCGACACCAGCAAGATCATTTACGACTGGCTCGATGACGTTCGACCCGACCTACCCGCCGGCACCGACATCGTCGTCTGGTGGGACATGTCGGAATTCGTGCAGGGCAACATGGACATGCTGTTGCAAAACAGCCTGATGGGCCTGGTGCTGGTCGTCGTTATTCTGTTCGTTTTCCTGAACCGGCGCGTAGCCTGGTGGACGGCCATGGGCATCCCTGTCTCGGTACTGGGCACACTGATATTGCTGTATTTCACCGGCGGGTCGATGAATTTCCTGTCGATGTTCGCTTTCCTGATGGCGCTCGGCATCATCGTCGACGACGCCATCGTCGTCGGCGAGGAAACCGTCACCCAGATGGAAAAAGGCCTCGCCCCAGCCGAAGCCACCCGCGTCGCCGCACGGCGCATGTTCGGGCCGGTGATGGCCAGTTCGTTAACCACCATCGCCGCCTTCTTTCCACTGCTGCTGGTGCCTGGCCCCTTCGGTGAACTGCTGCGCCCCATTCCGGTGGTTATTATCAGCGTAATTGTCGCCTCGCTGATCGAATGCTTCCTGGTTTTACCCGGCCACCTGAACCACAGCTTTCACGGGCGCAACCCGAAACGCAGTCGTTTTCGCCTGTACATGGACACCAAAATACACCGGCTACGCGAGCATTATTACCGCCCCTTCGTCACCTTTGGCATCCGCAACCGGGCGGTAACACTGAGCATTGCCATTGGGCTCTTTGTGGTGGCCCTCGGCCTGCCCTTCTCCGGCCTGGTGCCGGTAACCGATATGAACAACATTGAAGACAACATGGTGACCGCCTACATCGAATTCTACGACGGCACCGACAAGCCAATTATCGACCGTTACACCGCCCAGGCAAAAACCGCCCTGGCCGCCACCGAAGCAGCTTTGGGCAATGGTCGGCCCATCGTCGATCAGGTCTATGAGATTTACAGCGCCGATGAAGGTTTCACCCAGGTTCAGGCCCGGCTGGTCGACCGCGACGACCGCCCCGTCTCCAATGGTGATTTTCTGAAAGCCTGGGGCGAACGCATTGAGGCCGGGCCGGAGGTTTCCTACCTGTCGACAGATAACGAATCGGGTGGCGATCAGTCGACACTCACCTTCTTCCTAGCCGGGCGCAGCCTGACCGACATCAAACAGGGCGCCGAAGAACTGAAAACCCGCCTCGAAGACTACGCCGGGCTCGCCAATGTGCGCGATACCCTGCCCTGGGGCGACGAACAACGCCTGTTTGAACTGAATGCCACCGGCCGGGGCCTGGGGCTGACCGAGCCCGACATCGCCGCCCAGATCCGTCAGGCGTTCATGGGCATTGAAGCGCAATCCTTCACCGAATACGGCCAGGACATTCCCGTCATGGTGCGGTTGGCCGAGGCCGATCGCAATGCCCCCGGCGCCCTCTATGACCTGCCGGTTCGCACAGGAGATGGCACCTACGTGCGCCTGGCCGAC
>DASSWT010000358.1:0-2301 GCA_035704555.1 Saccharospirillum sp.
GTGCTGGTGTAACCGTCGTAATTATGTGACGACCGGACACTTTTCCAACCTCGCAGTGAGTGTATGATGGGCATTTCCAGCCTCACAGGGAAAGAGCATGACGATGGACGCCCCTCAACTGGCCATTGAAGTAGCTGGCCTGAGCAAACATTTCGGTAAAACCCGTGCGGTGAACGGTATTGATCTGCGAGTTCGCGCGGGCAGTGTTTACGGCCTGCTCGGGCCCAATGGTGCCGGCAAAACCACCACGGTACGCATGCTCGCCACCCTGATCCCACCGGATAGCGGCAATGCCCGCGTGCTCGGGCTCGATGTTGCCACCCAGGCCGCCGAGGTACGCCAGCGCATCAGCCTGACCGGACAATTCGCCTCGGTCGATGAAGACCTGACCGGGCGTGAAAATCTGCGTTTGCTGGCTCGCCTGCTGGGATTTCACGGTCGTTCAGGAAAAGCCCGCGCCCAGCAATTGCTTGATGCGTTTGACCTCAGCGACGCAGCCGACAAGCAAGTGAAGGAGTACTCCGGTGGCATGCGCCGGCGGCTGGACATTGCCTCATCGCTGATCGTTCCGCCGGAACTGCTGTTTCTGGATGAACCCACCACTGGCCTCGACCCGCGCTCGCGCAACCAGGTGTGGGACATCGTGCGCAGCCTTGCCCAGGCGGGCACCACCGTGCTGCTGACCACCCAGTATCTGGAAGAGGCGGACCAACTGGCCGAACGCATTGCGGTGATCGACCACGGCCGGGTGATTGCCGAAGGTACACCCGCTGAACTGAAACGTTCTGTCGGCTCCGGCGTATTGCACCTGCGCCTGGCCAACCCGGACGACCGCCCGGCCGCTCACCAGTGGCTGGAACAACAATTCGGCAGTGCCGTAACGCTGGAAGCCGAACCGACCAGTCTCTCGATACAGCTGTCGGATACCGCCCGCGCCGCTAGCTTACTCTCGGGCCTGAGCGGTCTCGGCATCGCCCTGGCCAGTTTCTCCATGGACCAGCCCAGCCTGGATGAAGTCTTTCTGGCACTGACCGGCCACCACACCGAACCCGCCGAGGAGGCGCTGACCCCATGACCGACGCGCTGAATACCAACCGGACCCCGGGCGCCGAACCAACGCCCGGCAACAGCCAGAGCGACGCCCTGGCGTTGCTGATGGCCGACCGCACCCGGCCCAGCCTGCCCGGCCCGATTTCAAACGTTCTGACGTTCGGCTGGCGGGCGCTGCTGAAAATCAAGCACGTGCCCGAGCAACTGTTCGATGTGCTGGTCACACCCATTATGTTTACCGTCATGTTCACCTACCTGTTTGGCGGTGCACTGGCAGGCTCAACCGACGCCTACCTGAACTTCCTGCTGCCCGGGATTCTGGCGCAAACGGTTGTTTTCACCACCATCTACACCGGCATGACGCTGAACACCGACATCCACAAAGGCATTTACGACCGCTTTAAATCGATGCCGGTCTGGCATCCCTCGCCGCTGGTCGGTGCCATGGCCGGAGACGTGATTCGCTACACCGCCTCGGCGGTTATCGTGTTCTTCATCGGTATGATCATGGGTTACCGCACCGAAGCCGGACTGTTCGGTATTATCCAGGCTGTGTTGCTACTGAACCTCTTTGCCTTTGGCATCAGTTGGGTGTTTACCACCATCGGTTTGCTGATGCGCACGCCCGGCGCGGTGATGACGCTGAGCTGGCTGTTCCTTATGCCGGTCACCTTCGCCTCCAATATTTTCGTCGACCCGGCCACCATGCCAAGCTGGTTACAGACCGTCATCAGCGTAAACCCGGTGGCGCATCTGGTGACGGCCTTGCGCGCTGTGCTGGAAGGCAGTGCGACACTGCCGGTGATCGCTATTGCGTTGATCGCACCGGCCATTCTGCTGGCCATTTTCGGGCCGGTTACCATGCTGTTGTATCGGCGCCAGCGTTAAAAAACGGCAGGATCGTCTGGTAATGATATTCAAAAATAAGGTCAGTCAATGACACTGGACCAAGGCATCGTTTTCGCCGTTCTTGTTGCCACCCTGGCGCTCTTTATCTGGAACCGCTGGCGATATGACCTGGTGGCGCTGGCCGCTTTGCTAACCGTAACCCTGGCCGGATTGATACCGGCCGAAGCGGCCTTTGCCGGCCTCGGGCATCCGGCTGTGGTAACCGTGGCTGCGGTGCTGGTGATCAGCCGGGGGTTGTTGAATGCCGGGGTGGTGGATGCCATTGCCCGCAAGTTGACGCAGGTGGGTGACAAACCCTGGGTTCAGGTGGCAACGCTGACTGGCATAGTGGCGCTGTGCTCC
>DASSWT010000018.1:0-8109 GCA_035704555.1 Saccharospirillum sp.
ATCCGGTTGAATTCACCCAGAACGGCCGTTTGTTCATTGAAGGCCGGTGTCTGGTGTGCGGCGAAACGATCACGACCGAACTGGTTGAAGACGACGATGATGTAGATGGCTGAGGGTTTGCGCATTCTCTATGAGGATGACTGGCTGCTGGCCATCGACAAGCCTGCCGGCCTGCTGATGCATCCGAGCTGGATTGACCGCTCGGCGACCGATACCCTGGCCGGCCGGGTAAAGCGGTACCTGGGCGGTGCGGCGGTGCACACCGTTCACCGCCTCGACCGGCCCACCTCGGGCATTGTGCTAATTGGTAAAACGACGGCCGTCGCGCGCCACCTGGCCGAGCAGTTTTCCAGCCGGGCGGTCAGCAAGGTCTACTGGGCCCTGGCGCGTGGCTTTACTGCCGAGCAGTTCGACTGTAACCGGGCGCTGATCGAAGAACCCGATGCACTGTCTGATCGTAAAGCCCAGCAGAACAAAGCCGCACAATCCGCTGAAACCCGGTTCTGCCGCCTCGCCATTGCCGAAATCGGCGAGGCCGTCAGCCGCTACCCCAAAGCCAGATTCAGCTTGCTCGAATGCCGGCCTGAAACCGGTCGCAAGCACCAGATTCGCCGGCATCTTAAAACCCTGCGCCACCCCATTGCGGGCGATACCCGCTATGGCGACCGGCACCTCAACCACTGGGCGCAACAACATCTGGCGTTGAAGTCACTGGCGTTGCGCGCGATGGAATTGAGCATCTTGCATCCCGTGACGGGCGAGCGATTGTGCATCAGGGCTGGATTGAATGATGACTGGGCAATGCTGTTTGAGCAGTTAGGCTGGTATGGCCTGTTAACTCAAGTTTCGGAGTGCGCTTAGTTGACAAGCGGCGGGTGCCGGGACTGCCCCTGTGGGGTAGTCCGCAGCAGGGATGCTGCGGTCTAGGCTCCATGGACGGATTTACGCCGACCCCACAGGGGCAATCCCGGTAGCCGGTGCGGACCAATGCCACCCCAATTGCCTCCGAACTCCGAAACTTGAGTTAACAGGCCATACCAGCCTAACTGCTCCAACATCATGGCCCAGTCTTCACTCAGGCCTGCCCTGATACACAGTCGCTCGCCCGTTACCGGATGCAACAGGGTCAGCTCCATCGAGCGCAACGCCAGGGACTTCAATGCCAAGTGCTGCTGCGCCCAGTGATTGTGGTGCCGGTCGCCATAGCGGGTATCGCCCGCAATGGGGTGTCGCAGCGTTTTAAGATGCCGGCGAATCTGGTGCTTGCGACCGGTTACAGGCCGGCATTCGAGCAAGCTGAACCGGGCCTTGGGATAGCGGCTGACGGCCTTACCAATTTCGGCAATGGCGAGACGGCTGAACCGGGTTTCGGCGGATTGTGCGGCTTTGTTCTGCTGGGCTTTACGGTCAGACAACGCGTCAGGTTCTTCGATCAGCGCCCGGTTACAGTCGAACTGCTCGGCGGTAAAGCCACGCGCCAGGGCCCAGTAGACCTTGCTGACCGCCCGGCTGGCAAACTGGTCGGCCAGGTGGCGCGCAACGGCCGTCGTTTTACCAATCAGCACAATGCCCGAGGTGGGCCGGTCGAGACGGTGAACGGTGTGTACGGCCGCCCCGCCAAGGTACTGCTTCACCCGGCCGGCCAGGGTATCGGTCGCCGAGCGGTCAATCCAGCTCGGGTGCATCAGCAGGCCGGCAGGCTTGTCGATGGCCAGCAGCCAGTCATCCTCATAGAGAATGCGCACACCCTCAGCCATCTACATCATCGTCGTCTTCAACCAGTTCGGTCGTGATCGTTTCGCCGCACACCAGACACCGGCCTTCAATGAACAAACGGCCGTTCTGGGTGAATTCAACCGGATCCGACATGCCCAGATCCACCTGCTGACAGCGGTTACACCAGGTGTTTTCCAGGAAAGCGGCTTGTTCCTCTTCATCCCGGTCGAAAAAATTGCGAAGCTGGCGTTCATCACTCATCAATCAGACTGCCTATCTTTGGTATAAAGCGGCCAGTATAAGGGATGCCCTGCCCGGTGTCCTGTGCCTGGGGCGCTGTGACCGTTATACTGCGCGCATTTACTGACCACGGAAACGAACCCGATGCATTTACCCGTTTTTCTAGCCTTTGAAGTCACCGATGAAGATCAGGGCTACCCCTATTCGGTCGCCTGGAGCCTGAACAACGGCCAGTATAAAAGCGTTCTGCTAAAACCCGAGGACGCCTGGCTGATCGACTGGGACAGTGGCCAGAATGCGGCCGGCGCCCCACCCCTTCAGGATCTGCTGGATCGCGGGGAAACGGTACTGGATGTGATCAAGGAGTGGGCCGAAGATTTCAGCGACGGCGAAGTCTACAGCGAAGACCCGGCACTGGCTGAATACTGCCTGGACATGATGTACGACGCCTACGACAAAGAGGTCATGGCCGAGGTCATCCCGGTCAGGGAGCTGTTCAGCGACGTCGACCCGATGGACCTGGACGACCAGCGCCGCTGGATCATGGAGACCGAAGGCTTGATGGCGGTGCAGGCCGAAGACACCGTGCGCACCTTCATTCACCTCTACGCTCAGGTGCACGGCTTGGAACCAGAGGTGGTGGAAGACGACACCACCGATGCGGACGAAACCGCCGCGCACCGGTCAGACGAAGACGACGATCACTGAGCTCAGAGCTCCAGCTCAGATTTCACGAAAGGAATAGTCAGCCGCCGTTGCTGCGCCAGTGAGCCGTGGTCGAGCCGTTCGAATGCCTCTACCAGAGCGGTCATCGAACGCGCCGTCCGGTTAATCAGAAACGCAGCGACGTCGGCTTCCATGGTCAACCCCCGGCGCCGCGCCTTCCAGATCAGCCAATCGGTTTTCTGCTCGTCAGTCAGCGGCCGGATATGAAAGGTTAGCCCCCAGCTTAGCCGCGACGCCAGGTCGGGCAAGGCGACGGCCGGGTTCAGCGGGCTGGTGTGACTGGTGACCAGCAACACGCGGCCACTGTCGCGCATTCGATTGAATAAATGAAACAGGGCTTCTTCCCACTCAGGCTGACCGGCAATGCTGTCGATGTCGTCCAGCGCCAGCACAGCCATCTGGTCCAGCCCTTCCAGCGCTTCGGGGCCGTAGTCCGCGCAGTCGGCCAGGGGCAGGTAGAGACATTCGAGCCCCTGGGTTTGCAGATCGTGAACACAGGCCTGCAACAGATGTGTCAGGCCAGCACCACTGGCACCCCACAGATAAATCAGGGTTTCATCCAGTCGCGCCAGTGCATGGCGTAATGCGCCCAGGGTTTGAGCGTTGTCACCCGGCAGGTAATCGTCGAATACGGCGTCTTCCCTAAAGGTCACACTCAGAGGCAGTTGTTGAATCGCCACTTAGGGTCTCCCGGTGGCTGGCAAGGTGCTATCGCTTGCCAGGGTGTTGATATCAGTCAGGGCTGGCGTTAACCCGGCCGGGCCGGTCATTGCCAGCGATACACCAGTTCATTATCGAGCTGGGTTTCCAGTGTCAGCTCTTCAACCGGCAGAATACGGCGGTCAAGCGACAGCACATCTCGCAGCTGATTACGGTCGCCGCTGATCTCAAGATCGAACTGGACCGAATCCGTCTCGACCTGGCGCAGCGTTACCTGAGTAATCACATTCAATGACTCCAGGTAACGCTCCACGGCGGCCAGCGTCGCCAACTCGGGCACATTGTTCACCCTCAATGCCAACTGCCCGACCATTGCCGGGTCTCTCAGGACGGCATACTGATCGGCAATTCGGTCCGACAATTCGTCGGCCAGGTTTTGCATCAGTTCCGCTTCGGTGTTACCGACAACCTGCAAGCGTTCCCGGCTGTCGCGCATCAGAAACACAACGTCGGCCTGGTAACCGTTAGCCTGTTGTGCCAGGCGGCCAACCGCAATGGCATCGCTCGGGTACCGCTCGGAGGCACTTTCGATGTCGCCGGTAAAGAGGCCGTATACATCGGTAAAGGAGACATTCAGGGTATCGGTCAGGTCCATGATCGGCAGCAATACCGGCAGGCCTCGTTCGTCCAGTCGATCACTCAACGCAACGGCGAGTGAATGGTTATCGCCATCGGTCAGGATGCGGTCGCGCCCTTGCAGTCGGTCGGCCAGCCACAGCAACACTTCTGGCCGACGGGTTCCCCAGACCGGCAAACGCTGATTCACCAGCCACTGCTCAATGGCCTGTTGGTCGAACTGCATCACCATGCGTTTGGTCGGTATCGACTCGCCGAGAACGTTAGTCAGCAGGGTGTCACTCGCCTGGAAGCGAAACGTCGACAGATAGTCGGAGGCATTGCGCAACAGGGGTTCGGTTCGCGGCTGTTCCGCGATATCCGCTTCACCGGTGGCGCGAATCAATACCCGTTCCAGGGCTTCGCGAACGGCCTCGTTCTGATCCTGATCAGAGGCGTTCTGGGCCAAAATGGCCGAGTCGGCATACACATCTACCGTCCGGGCTGCCCAGGTTGGCAATGACAGCAGCAACAGACACGCAAGAGAGACAGTTCGAAAAAGCATAAGTCCGGCTTCTATTAGGTGATGATCGACTATTGTGACAGAGCCCGAGGTGAAAATCAGGTCGCGGAGTTGATAATATTGCGCAAAGCCGGGGTCATTTCCTGACCGAACAGACAAGCTGATTCCCAGCACAGCTCCTGCTACAATCCGCGCGCCAAAAGAGGGCTGTGGCCATGGTCGGCTGGAACTACCCGGTACGGTAATGGCCAGACCCTTCTTTTTATCCGAATTGCCGCTATGGAGCCAGTGATGTCAGACGCGCCCAAACCCCTGAGTTACAAAGACGCCGGTGTTGATATCAACGCTGGCAATGAATTGGTGGAACGCATCAAAGACACCGTAAAGCGTACCCGGCGTCCGGAAGTGATGGGCGGGCTGGGCGGCTTTGGCGCTCTGTGTCGCATTCCCAGCCATTATAAAAAGCCCGTACTGGTCTCCGGCACCGATGGCGTCGGCACCAAGCTGAAACTCGCCATGGAGCTCGACCGTCACGATACCATCGGCATCGACCTGGTCGCCATGTGCGTGAACGACCTGATCGTCTGCGGTGCCGAACCGCTGTTCTTTCTGGACTACTACGCCACCGGCAAACTGTCGGTCGACATCGCCACCCGGGTGGTTCAGGGCATCGGTGAAGGCTGTCACCAGGCGAACTGCTCCCTGGTCGGTGGCGAAACCGCTGAAATGCCTGGCATGTACCAGGGCGATGATTACGATCTGGCCGGTTTTTGCACCGGTGTGGTCGAGGAAGACAACATCATTGATGGTACCCGGGTGCGCGTCGGTGACAGCGTCATTGGCCTGCCCTCTTCCGGCCCTCACTCCAACGGCTACTCGCTGATCCGTAAAGTCATCGAGGTGTCCGGTGCCGATTTGCAACAGCCGATGGGCGACACCACCCTGGCCGATGCCCTGATGGCCCCAACCCGAATCTATGTGAAAGCGGTTTTGCGCCTGCTGGCCAACCAGTCTGTGCATGCCATTTCACACATCACCGGCGGTGGTTTTTATGAAAACCTGCCAAGGGTCGTCCCTGAATCGCTGGCCATTCGCCTGAATGCCCACAGCTGGACTCAGCCCCCGGTTTTCGACTGGCTGAAAAAAACCGGCAACATCGATGCCCATGAAATGTACCGTACCTTCAACTGTGGCATTGGTCTGGTGCTGGTCGTACCTGCCAGTGAACAGGAAGACGTTCTCAGTCAACTGAAAGCCAGCGGCGAAAGCCCGGTGGTGATGGGGCAGGTTGAACAGCGCACTGGCGACGCTGTCATTATCGACGGACTCTAGACGTGACCCGACTTGTTGTATTGATCAGTGGCGGCGGCTCCAACCTGCAGTCACTGCTTGACCAGTGCCAGTCCGGCGCGCTGAACGCCAAGGTCGTCGCCGTGATTTCAAACCGCCCCGACGCCTTTGGCCTGTCAAGAGCACGTCAGGCCGGCGTAAAGGCTTTAACCCTGGATCACAAGGGCTTTGCCGACCGTGCAGCCTTCGACCAGTCTCTGGCCGATCTGATTGACGATCAGCAGCCCGACCTGGTCGTACTGGCCGGGTTCATGCGCATCCTCACCGATGACTTCGTCAACCGCTTCCTGGGCCGCATGATCAACATCCACCCCTCCTTGCTGCCCCGTTACCCGGGTCTCAACACCCATCAGCGCGCCCTGGATGCTGGCGACCCCACCGCCGGAGCCACCGTCCACTTTGTGACTGCGCAGCTGGATGGTGGCCCGGCCATTGCCCAGGTTGAAGTGCCAGTGGAAGAGCAGGATGACGCCGACTCGCTGGCCAGAAAAGTACTGGTGCAGGAACACAAACTCTACCCGGCCGTGATCGACTGGTTTGTAAAGGGGCGACTCCGGCTTGAGCGGAATCAGGCCATCCTTGACGGCACGCCTCTTCCAAAAGGCGGTCGTCTGCTGGATACTGCCAGACTATGAATCGATTGCTCACCAGCCTGATATTACTAGCACTCACCGCAACCACGTTCGCCGAAGGCATGACGCCCTTCACGGCCGAACTGGAAGCGATACGCCATGGTGCCATCGACATCAAGGCTGAGGGCACCCTGCAGTTACGGCAAACCGGTGCCAATCAATGGCACTACCGCCTCGGTACTGACGGCAGAACCCTGTCTTTAAGTGAGGAAAGCTGGCTGACCGTCGTCGATGGTCAGATTCGTCCCATGCGTTATGAATTTGAAAGCAAGGTGTTCTGGGTCAAAACCACCAAGTCGCTGAGTTTCGACCACGACAACAGACGGGTGACCGGGCGAGTGGAAAAAGACCGCGTTGACGAACGTTTTGCAGCGCCGATCTACGATGCCATTGGTTATCAACTGGCACTGCGACAGGCGCTGGCGCGCGGCGAAGAATCCATCACCCTGAACGTACTGCGCCACAAGCGACCGGATGACATGTCGTTTCGGGTAATCGGTGAGGAAATGCTGCGATTGCCCCAGGGTGAAATCTACACCTGGATCATTGAGCAAACAGAGCCGGTTGACCGTAATGAACGCAAACTCATCTGGATCGCTCCAGGACTGGCCTATACACCGATGCGTTTTGGCCGCTATGAAGATGGCGACCTGAAAGAGGAAATCCGGGTTCTGTCACTGCAGCTTGATGGTCAGCAGGTTGATTTCAGCCAGCAATAAGACGCGCTGGCCGCACTGCCTGTAACGCCGCAATGCACCCGGTACTACCGCTACCCATCTACTGACCGGCACAGGGAGGCTTGTTTACCATGAAAGTTGCCGTATTCAGCAGCAAACCCTACGACATTCGATTTTTCTCCCAGGCGACACAGTCACACCACCAGTTCACCTTTCTTGAGCCCCACCTGAATGCCCAGACGGCCGCACTCAGCCAGGGGCACGATGCCGTCTGCTGCTTCGTCAACGACAGCGTCGACCGGGCAACACTGGAGCATCTGCATCAACAGGGCATATCACTGATCGCGTTGCGCTGCGCTGGCTTCAATAACGTGGATCTGACCGCTGCCACTGAACTGGGCATTACCGTCGCCCGGGTGCCCGAGTATTCCCCCTTCGCGGTGGCCGAGCATGCTGTGGCACTGATTCTGGGCCTCAATCGAAATTCCCATCGGGCGTACAACCGGGTTCGCGAAAACGACTACAGCCTGCATGGCCTGCTCGGCTTCGATGTGCACGGTAAAACCGTCGGCGTTATCGGCACCGGTAAAATCGGGCAGGCTTTTATTCGCATCATGCGTGGCTTCGGCTGCCGGGTCATCTGTTACGACCCCTACCCCAATGAAGCAGCAGTGACCGCCGGGGCCGAGTATGTCGAGCTCGACACGCTCTGGGCAAACAGTGACATTATTTCCCTGCACTGCCCGCTGGTTCCGGCGACCCGGCACCTCATCAACAAAGACACTCTGGCGAAAATGAAGCATGGCGTAATGGTCATCAACACCAGCCGGGGCGCTTTGATCAACACCAGTGATGTGATTACCTCACTCAAGACCGGCGCTGTGGGTTATCTGGGTCTGGATGTGTATGAAGAGGAAGCCGATCTTTTCTTCGAAGACAATTCCGACGACATTCTGCGCGACGATGTCTT
>DASSWT010000033.1:0-3126 GCA_035704555.1 Saccharospirillum sp.
ACGGACAAGAACAAGCGTACTACGCCCGACAAACTGGAATTCAAAAAGTTTGATCCGGTGGTCCGCAAGCACGTCATGTTCAAAGAAGCCAAAATCAAGTAAGTTTGGCGACACTGAACGAAAAAAGCCCGGCATTGACCGGGCTTTTTTGTGGCTGAAAGAAAGTGTCAGCTGATCTCTTTTGACGAACTCACTACCTTGCTGACGATGCCGTACTCGATGGCTTCACCGGTGGTCATCCAGCGGTCGCGCTCGATATCGGTACGTACACGCTCGATCGGTTGGCCGGTCGCGTTGGCGATGATTTGCGCCAGACGCTCGCGCATGCGGATGATCTGCTCGGCCTGAATCGCAATGTCGCTGGCCTGGCCACCCACGCCGCCAGAAGGCTGGTGAATCAGGAAGCGGGTGTTGGGCAGGCAGTAGCGGTCTTCTTTATCGGCCGCAAGGAAGATGTGGGTGCCAGCGCTGGCCACATAGCCGGTGCCAATCACTTTTACCCGGGCATCGACGTATTGAATGATGTCGTGAATGCTGTCGCCGGCTTCGACATGGCCGCCCTGGCTGTTGATGAACAGATGAATGTCGTCGTTGGACTCATCGGCCATCGCCAGCAGCTGGCCAATCACCTTCTTGGCCATGGCCTGGTTGATTTCCTCACAGATCAGCACCTTGCGGGAGGTGATCAGGCGATCGGCAACCGGATCGAAACTGCGTTCTTCATCTTTTTTCATGGTGTTCTCCTAAAATGGGCGTCCGGATCGCACGGTCTATCCGGGTAAAAAAACAGCGTCGGTTCACAAGAGAACCCCGTCGGCACTCAGTGTTATTCACATTGGACCTGACCCCGGAATGTTCCGGGAGGATCCTGCTTTATGGTCTGTTGTCAAACCCTAATGCCTTGATTTCAATAGCGTTTAAGGCATTGGCTCAATTTTCACCCCAAGCGGACAACAGCGGCCGGATGGGCTCTGGCGGCCTCTGCACAAAGCTTGTCCAGAGACTTATCCACAGATTATGTGGACATCTCTGCGGCTTCGACCTGCTCCGAGAGACTCAGCCACTGTTGCTCCAGTTCGTCGACCTTCAGGCGACCGTCCGCTTGTGCCTGCAGGGTCTTCTGCAAGGTGGCTTTCTGATCATCCTGATACAAGGTGGTGTCGGCGAGCCGGGCTTCAAGCTCTGACAGATTGGCCTGGGCGGTTTCGAGCTCGTTTTCGACCTTTTTCAACTGACTCAGCAGCGGCTTCAGGCGTTCCCGTTCGGCCGCCTTTTGCTGGCGCAGCGCTTTTTTATCGGCGACTGACGAATCCTTCTCGCTGGTCGTAGAATGCCCCTGGAGTTTATCGGGTTGTTTCAGCAGGGTCTGGAAGTAGTCCTCAAGATCGCCACTGTACTCCGTGACCCGGCCGCCATTGACCCACCAGAACGTATCGGCGGTGTTGTTCAGCAGATAGCGGTCGTGCGATACCAGTACCACGGCACCGTCGAATTGCTGCAAGGCAAAGTTAAGCGAGTCCCGCACTTCCAGATCGAGGTGGTTGGTGGGTTCGTCGAGCAATAATACGTTGGGTTTTTGCCAGGCGATCAGCGCCAGGGCAACCCGGGCCTTTTCGCCACCGGAAAATTGCCCGACCGGCTCATCGGCCCGTTCGCCGGCGAAGCCAAAGCGGCCGATAAAATTACGGAACATCTGTTCGCGCACCGTCGGATCGAGTCGGCGCAGATGCTCCATCGGGCTTGCCCGGCTGTCGAGAGACTCCAGCTGGTGCTGGGCAAAGTAGCCAATGCGCAGATGCTGGCCGCGAATCATTTCGCCGGCTTGCGGTTGCAGGGTGCCGGCCAGCGCCTTGACCAGCGTTGACTTGCCAGCGCCGTTCAACCCGAGCAGACCCACGCGCATGCCCGGGTGCAGCGTCAGCTCGACATTGCTGATCACCCTGTGGTCGCCATAACCGAGGCTGACTTCATTGAGGCTGAGCAGCGGGTCGGAGACCTTGTCATGGCAGGGAATGGTCAGGTCGTAGCCGTTGTCGATGTGTGCCGGCGCGGTGAGCGTCATCCGCTCCAGCATTTTCACCCGGCTTTGCGCCTGCTTGGCTTTGGTGGCCTTGGCCTTGAACCGGTCGACAAAGGACTGAATTTCAGCGACACGCGCCTGCTGTTTCTCATACTGGGCCTGCTGCAGCCGCAACCGTTCACTGCGCTGGCGCTCAAACTGGCTGTAGTTGCCGCGATACAATGTCAGTTGCTGTTGCTCCAGGCTAAGGACCTGGGTTGCTACGCCGTCCATAAAATCCCGGTCGTGCGAAATGAACAGCAGCGTACCCGGGTAGCGTTGCAGCCAGCGTTCCAGCCAGTAACAGGTATGTAGATCCAGGTGGTTGGTCGGTTCGTCGAGTAACAACAGATCAGCCGGTGACATCAGCGCCCGGGCGAGGTTAAGCCGGACGCGCCAGCCACCCGAGAAATCCGACACCGGTCGGGTGAAGTCGTTCACCGCAAAGCCCAGGCCCATCAGCAACTGTTCAGCCTCAGACTGTTTTTCAAAGGCTTTGTAAGTGTCGAGCGCACCCAGCGCATGGGCGACTCTGTCGTCATCGTCAGCAGCCTGGGCGGCGGCGAGTTCGGCTTCCAGGTTACGCAGTTGAACGTCGCCGTCGAGCACAAAGTCCAGCGCCTGGCGGGCTACGGCATCGACTTCCTGGGCCATATGGGCGACACGCCAGTTGGCGGGTACTCGGGCGGTGCCACCATCGAGGCTCTGGTCACCCTGAAGCACCTGAAACAGGGTCGACTTGCCGCTGCCATTGGCACCAATGACGGCAATGCGCTCGCCCGGATACAGGGTCGCCGAAGCGTTTTCCAGCAGCGGTTTGCCACCGCGCTGCAGTTGAATATTGGATAAGGTTATCATGGCGCGCAGTTTACCAATGCGCTGTGATACTGTCTCTGATTACCGACCTGGAAGCGATGATTCATGACCAAGCCCAAGGCCTCTATTCACACCCAGACGGATACGAACCGGGTAGCGGATCTCTGGTCGTTTGCACTGCGCTGCTATTCCATTGAGCAAGCCGCCTTGCTGGGTTTGCAGGCGTCCGCACATTTGCACATCAACGATGC
>DASSWT010000037.1:0-13722 GCA_035704555.1 Saccharospirillum sp.
GGCTGTCACGCCAGCCCAAGCCCCTGGGAAACCCAGGGCTTCGCACTGCTGCCTGCGGATGCGCCGCTGCCGGAGCGGCCCCGTTCTCACCTGCGCCCGCTGGACCTGCGCCGCGCCGCCCTGTCACATCTGGGGCGTTTGCAAGCGTCAGCCCTGCCGGTACACCATCGATCCGGCGCCAGCGCCGAAGACACACTCAGAGTCATGACCTACAACGTGCACAGCTGCATCGGCATGGACGGCAAGATCGATGTCGCCCGCATTGCCCGGGTTATCGCTCGCAGTAAGCCTGATGTAGTGGCACTGCAGGAACTGGATGTGGGGCGGGACCGGAGCGAAGGAATCGACCAGGCACACCAGATTGCCCGCTTGCTGGAAATGGAATTTCATTTCCACCCGGCCATACACCTGGAGGAAGAGCGCTACGGCGACGCCATTCTGACCCACCTGCCGCAACGATTGGTCAAGGCCGACCTGCTGCCGGGACTGGCCAACAAACCCAACCTTGAACCGCGCGGTGCGCTCTGGGTGGAGGTTGAATGGCAGGGTCGCAAAGTGCAGATCATCAACACCCATCTGGGCCTGAATGCCCGGGAGCGCAAAGTCCAGGTGGAAGCCCTGTTGGGGCCCGACTGGCTGGGCGATCCCGATTGCCGGGAGCCGGTAATTCTCTGCGGGGATTTCAACGCCTTGCCATCCAGCCCGGTATGTCAGAGCTTGAGCAGTCGCCTGCGAGACGCCCAGCAAGCCACCCAGGGTCATCGACCCCGGCGAACCTTTCCATCGCGGCTACCCGCCGCGCGGATCGATCATATTTATCTTGGAGAGGGGCTGGAAACCGGCAGCATCGACATTCCGGATTCGGCCCTGGTGCGGGTTGCGTCGGATCATCGGCCGCTGGTGGCGGAGGTGAAGCCGCTCTAGGTAGACAGGCCACCGGCGTGTTTGGCTTCGAAACCTGAACCCTGGATGGTAATCGGGGGAGCGGTCAAATGGTGGCGACAACTTTCTCCAGTAAGTCCCTCACCTCTCCCGCGACAGCCTTGAGTTCATCGTTGTCGATAATGCTCATGGAGGCGACCGGGTCGATGGCGCTCACTTCAACACCCCCTTCAACCGCCCTGACAATGACATTGCAGGGCAGCAGGGCCCCCACGCGAGGTTCAATTTCAATCGCCTGGTAAGCCATGGCCGGGTTACAGGCACCCAAAATGCGATGCGGTGGCAGGTCTTTATCGAGTTTCTTTTTCATGGTGGCCTGAACATCAATTTCCGTCAGCACACCAAAGCCGTGATCGGCCAGCGCCTGACGGGTACGGGTGTCAACGTTTTCAAAATCCGCGTCTTTGATCAGTTTGTTGATGGTGTAGTTCATGTTCCTTACTCCTTACGCGCAGTCTGTGTCTGGGTACCTTATAGCCACCTTACAACGTGGAGGAGGCCCGGTCTTTCAAAAAGCCAGGGTTGTGTAAAGTTGGCCATAACCTGCAAACAAACGGGTATCAGGGCATTCGGATCACGGGTTTTATGACGCCCCCTTTGTGGCTCTCTTCAATGTCCTGTTACCTCATGGATGACTGGTTTTGAGGGTCAGGGGTGTTGCCGTGACCGAAGGACCCCTCATCGACTTTTCGTCGCACTCTTCCTGTTCTGGAACGCAGAATCCATGGCGTGGGTTCTGACCTTTACAGTCCGTTGCTCTACAAGATACTTGGCTGATCATTGCCTTTAATGCCCCCTAAAATTCTCTAAATTACGACAAAAGACGCGATAAGTCGTCAAAAACGCGTCGGCTTGCCTGCGCATCAGTGGGTCGGCTGTTGTTCCGCAACCCCGGTACCTCAATGGGATAGCCTTGACAAAAAGAGCGGATTGGCCCAACTTTCAATAATATTAGATATCTAATTTTATTTTATTGATCCAGATCAAGGTATTGATAAACCCTGACAACAAGACGAAGAGGTAAGGGGCCAATGTTATCCCACGAAGACAATGAACTGCTGTGTCGCATCGAAGGCGACGCCCCTATGGGCAAGATCATGCGCAGCCACTGGATGCCAGCCTGCCTGTCGGAACAAGTACCTGAAATCGATGGCAAGCCTATTCGGGTGCGGTTACTGGGTGAGGATTTGGTAGCCTTTCGTGACAGCGATGGTCGGGTAGGCGTGGTTGACGAAAAGTGCCCGCACCGCAAAGCATCGATGGCTCTGGGGCGCAACGAGGAATGTGGCCTGCGCTGCCTTTATCATGGCTGGAAGATTGATGTAGACGGTAATGTCGTGGAAATGCCGTCGGAGCCTGCGGAATCGAAACTGGCGGACAAAGTTAAGGTCAAGGCTTACAAGACGCATGAAGCAGCCGGTTTTATCTGGGTGTACATGGGCGATCAGTCTGAGGTTCCCGACTTTGAGCCGCCGGTATTTCAGCCGGAGTCAAACACCAAAATTTCAATCGGCAAGGCCATCATCAACTGCAACTGGGCGCAGATTCTGGAAGGCGCTATTGATTCTGCGCATTCGTCTACGCTGCATTCGACCGATATGGTTCCGGCCCGCAAAACCAACGCCGAGGCTGATGAATCGCTCTGGTATCGCCCTTCAACAGACCGGGCACCGCGGTTGCAGATAGAGACTACACCGTTTGGTTTCCGCTATGCCGCCATCCGCCGGCCGATCAAGGATGCCAAAACACACGAATACGTGCGAACCACTCTGTTTATTGCACCACACACCGTACAGATTCCACCCAACAACCGGTACAACATCGCCATCGTTCATGTGCCGATCGACGATACCCATACAGCTTTTCATTTTATTGCCTGGGGTAACCCGGAAACCACGCCAGATACCGAAAGCTGGCGCAAGTTCCTGGCCTTGCAAGTCGGCATCGACGTGGATGAATCGTTCAACCGCTTTAATGACTACGAGAAAAATTACGGGCAGGACCGGATCATCATGAAAACCGGCGAAAGTTTTACCGGTATTCGGGGTATCCCGAATCAGGATGTGGCGATGTGGGAAACCATGGGGCCGATTGCCGACCGTTCGGAAGATAGGTTGGGCGCCAGCGACCTGGCGATTGTGGAATTCCGTCGTCAGATGGTGCGAGCGGCTAAATCAGTGGTCGAGGGTGGCCCGGTAATCGGGACCGATGAACCCCGCGTGGCTTACAGCAAATTGAAGTCATTCGAAGGCATTGTTCCCAAGGGCACCGAATGGCGAGCCATCGGCCGTGCTCCAGGGGAATCTGAGTTGACTGAAACAGAAGCTACGAACGCCTGAATAACCGAGCGAGAATGAAGCTATGAGTAAATTGAAGTTATCGGTTGCCGTCGGAAATTACGATCGGATGCGGCCCCTTATTGATGGCGATGTGCAGATCGACGGCGTTGACCCGGTGTTCATGTTGCACGACCCGGAGGAGATTTTTTTCCGGGCGTTCCGTCATGCTGATTTCGACATTACCGAATTGTCGATGAGCAGCTACACGGTTAAAACGGCCAATGGCGACAGCCCTTACATCGGCGTGCCGGTCTTCCCCTCGCGGGCGTTTCGTCATACCTCCATTTACATCCGTACCGACCGGGGCATCAATACCCCCGCAGATCTGCGCGGCAAGCGCATCGGAGTGCCGGAGTATCAGCTGACGGCTAACGTCTGGGTACGGTTGTTTCTGGAAGAAGACTATGGCGTTAAGCCAAATGAAATGACCTGGGTTCGGGGCGGTTATGAAGAAGCCGGACGGGTTGAAAAGATTAACCTGAATCTGACCGACGGCGTCGAGGTGGTTAATGCGCCGGCGGGCGAGACCATTTCCAATATGTTGGCCAACGGTGATATCGATGCCGTGATCGGCCCGCGTGCACCCAGTTGTTTTACGCAGGGTAATCCGAATGTCGGATACCTCTTTACCGACCCGATGGCGGAAGCCAAAGCCTGGTATCAGCGTACGGGACTGTTTCCGATCATGCATTTACTCGGCATTCGCAAGACCCTGGTAGAAGCCCACCCCTGGTTGCCGTTCTCGGTATTCAAGGCATTTGAAGCGTCCAAGCAGAAAGCCATGACACACCTGACGGATACGTCCGCCACCAAGGTGACCCTGCCGTTTGTAGAAGATCAGCTGCGCGCCGCCCGCCAGTTAATGGGTGAGGATTTCTGGTCATACGGTTTTGATGCCAACCGCGAAACGCTGGCGAGGTTTCTTGCGCAGCACCATGCCGAGGGCTTGTCGAGCCGGCTGGTCAGTCTTGAAGAGATGTTTCATCCCGCCAGTATGGAGAGTTTTAAGATTTGATAGTCCTTGTCGTGCTGGATGGCACCGACCAGCACGGCTTCAAACACCTGGTGCGAAGCCTTAAGTCCTGTCATGCGGACCGAGGGTTGATACGTAATAACAACTAAAAATAAGCAACACGAATCAACGTCGTTAATTAACACCAACAGAACCATTTATAAGAACAAGAGGTCAGACATGAAAAAATTTATCCAGCAGTCTATTGCAGTACTGGCGACCGCCGGTGCCTTGCTAAGCGTCGCCCCGGCGCACGCTGAACCCTATACCATGAACATCGCCGGTGCTTCGCCTGGTGGTCTCTGGACCTTGCTCGGTGCTGGCATAGATGCCAGTGTGCGCGAGGCCTACCCCGGCTCAACCATTACCTACCAGACATCCGGCGGTGGCATAGCCAACGTGGCCCTGCTGCAGCGCGATCAAGCCGATATGGCGTTGATTCACGACGCTGAATTGCTGCTGGCTAAGAATGGTGGCGCGCCTTTCCGTGAGCCAGTCGACAGCATCAGAGTGTTGGCTTATATGTACACCTGGGCACCGATGCAGCCGCTGATGCGGGATAGCTTTGCCGAGGAATACGGTATTGAATCCTTTGAAGACATCGCCCGGGTCAAGCCTCCGATTACCGTGGCCATTAACCGTCGCGGTAACATTGCCTCCAGCGTTGCTGAAGAAATGCTGGCGGCCATTGGTGTCACCGAAGAAGACATTGAGAGCTGGGGTGGACAGTTGATCTACGCCGCCTCCGATGAGCAGATGAGCCTGATCCAGGACCGTCGTGCCGACATGATTCTCAACAGTCTCTTTGTGCGTCACAGCTCCATCATGCAGGCCGGAAACAGCGTTGACCTGACTTTGCTGCCGGTGGGCGATGAGACGATTGAAACGGTCAATGACGCCAGCGGTACCATTGCCTTCGTGATTCCTGAAGGGTCTTACGAATGGTCACCTGCGGCCGCTCCCACGGTATCTCTGGGTGCCGCCCTGGCCGTGCGCTCTGATATGGATGAGCAGACAGCCTATAACCTGACCAAGGCGTTGTTCGAAAACCATCAGTTGATTGCCAGTGTGCACCCGGCAATGCGGGCCCTGACTCAGGAAGTGATGGCCTCGATCGATGTGGTACCTTTCCATGAAGGTGCTTTGCGTTACCTTGAAGAAGCCGGCTTACGCTGAGTCTTCTTGCGGGGCCCTCAGGGTCCCGCCTGACATTTTGAAATGCTTTTTATAAAGACTTCCTGCTGATCGTTCTGTCTTAACGTTTTTTGGACCCATAAAGAGGGTATTGGACTATGAGTCAACTCCTGAGTGCGCTGATTGAGACGGGGACCCGACGCGTTCTCTCCGGAGCGCTGAAAACCGGAGTGCAGAGTTGCGCCGCGCTGATCGCCATCGGTGTGATTTATACAACCACCATTGTGTACATCGATCTGTATGTGATGACGGTGGTATTCCTGTCCGCCATTCTGGCGCTGTTATTTTTAATGTACACCGCAGGTCCCGCTGCACGTCAGGACAGACCCAGTGTGCTGGATTGGATATTCACGGCGGCCAGTCTGGTGGTCGGGGTGTATTTTGCGACCGAAAGCGAACGAATTACAGAACGCATTACCTTGCTATTTCCGTTGGAGACGATGGATATGGTGATGGCTTCTGTGTTGTTGGTGCTGACCATCGAAGCAACACGACGAACCGTCGGGCTAGGACTCACCAGCGTGGTTTCAGTGTTTGTCGCTTACAATCTTTTTGGCTACAACTTGCCCGCTGGCTTCGGCTTTCGTCAGGTCAGTTATAACCACTTCCTCGATATTATGATGTTTACCACAGACGGACTGTTCGGCGTTCCGTTGCGAGTGGCAGCGACGTATGCCTTCCTGTTTGTTTTGTTTGGTACCTTTCTGTCGCGCGCCGGTGGGGCTGATTTTTTCTATAATTTTGCCTCGGCCATTGCGGGAAAAAAGGCTGGTGGGCCGGCAAAGATCGCGGTTATTTCATCGGGTCTCTACGGCACCATGTCGGGAAGCCCAACGTCCGATGTCGTCACTACGGGCTCAATTACCATTCCCATTATGCAGCGCCTGGGCTACAGCAAAGCACTGTCCGGCAGTGTTGAGGTTGCAGCCTCGACCGGTGGCAGTCTGTTGCCACCGGTGATGGGGTCTGCTGCTTTTATTATGGCCGAATACACAGGCATCAGTTATCGCGACATTGCGATCGCAGGCATTGTTCCGGCTTTGTTGTATTACCTCTGTGTTTATACCCAGGTGCATCTGCGTTCACAGAAAATGGGGCTCAAGGGGCTCAGTGATGAGGAAACACCCAAGCTGAAGGCGACGCTGAAAAATGGTGGCTTGTTTATTGTGCCACTGGTGGCGTTGTCGACGGCCCTGATTATGGGGTATTCCCCCACCTATGTAGCAGCGGTTGCCACCGTTGTGGTATTGCTGGTTGCAGCCGTGCGTCCTTCAACGCGTATGGGCCTGGTTTCCATTTGGCTGGCATTGGGTGAGTCAACCTTGCGCATGGTGTCGGTGGTGGCTGCCTGTGCGGCGGCGGGCCTGGTCATTGGTGGTATTTCGATGACGGGCCTGGGTGGTAAATTCGCGGAACTGGTGTTCGTTTTGGCCGGGGACAGTACCTTTCTGGTGTTGGCTATTTCTGCCATTCTTGCCATTATTCTGGGCATGGGTATGCCGACACCCTCGGCGTTTATTCTGTCGGCGGTGCTGGTCGGCCCGACCATGCTGGCACTCGGAATCGGCGTGCTGCAGACCAATATGTTCATCCTGTATTTTGCAGTACTGTCCGCGATGACTCCGCCGGTTGCTGTGGCCGCCTTTGCGGCGGCAGCCATTGCCGATGCCAAACCGCTTGAGATTGCTGTCGGCGCTGTGCGGCTGGCGATCACAGCCTTTGTTGTACCATTTGCGTTTGTCTACGGTGATGGTCTGCTGCTGAATGGCAGTGTCACCAACATCATTATCTCTTGCAGCACCGCGGTGGTTGGGGTGATTTTGCTCAGCATCGGTGTCGAGGGGTATTGGAAAGAGCGGCTCAATACGCCGGCTCGTTTGGGCTTTGGGATAGCCGGTCTGCTGTTTATTTTCCCAAGCGTGCTCGCCATTGCCGCTGCTATTGTGCTTGCCCTGGGGTCAACGATGATGACACCGCACCTGAGAACCCGCCTTAAGTTTTCGCAATAGCCTTGCAGGCATCCAGCTTTATCGGGGCAGGGAAGCGTGAAACGCTTCCCTGCCGTTTTTGTGGATGACGCAATGGCGGACAGTCTGATGGCCGTGCTCTGGTCTTTATTGTCGGCGATGATGTTTGCTGGCACCTTTATTCTGGTCAAACTGGGGCGACGCACCGTCACCACGGTCGCCACCCTGTGGATCACACTCTCGTTCAATGTGGTCATTTTGTGGACCTGGAGTCTGACGATTCAACCCGTTGAATTTTCACGCTGGTGGGAATGGCGCTATTTTGCGCTGGCGGGCTTGTTCGCTCCTTTACTTGGCCGGTTGTTCCAGTTTATTGGGATGGCCAGGTTAGGCGCCAATATCACTACGCCAATCACCCTGACTCACCCCTTGGTGACGGTGTTGATCGCGGTGCTGATTCTCAGCGAACCGGTCACGCTGACCAAGCTGGTTGGCGGTGTCCTGGTGTTGGTTGGGTCTCTGGCGGTTGGCTCTCAGGGAACCTCGGCAACTTCGCTTACGTCTGTGTTGGGTGACCGGCAGCGCCGCTATCTCTGGTTTCCGGTTGCTGCATCGCTGGCCTACGGGATTTCGGTGGTGTTTCGCAAGGTGGGTATCGACCTCGGTACCGATGCGGTCACCGCCAGTGCGGTGACTACGTCTGCCTCCTGGGTGGTGGTGACGCTGTTTGTGACACTGCGCTGGCAATGGCAGCGCATTCGCTGTAGTGCGCTCGAACTGGGGTATTTGGCGGCGGCTGGTGTGTTGTCGAGTCTGGGGCCGGTGTTTTTCTATCTGGCGTTGCAGCAAGGCGAATTGATCGTCGTTGCGCCATTGGCCGCGACGACTCCTTTGTTTGTATTGCTGGCAACCTGGGTGCTGTCCCGGGAGGGAGAACTGTTCAGCCGGACGGTGTTAACCGGTACGCTGGTCACCGTCATTGGCGTCAGCCTGATGACGGCATTCTGACATTACTTCAAGTCGTGCAACGGGTCAGCACTTCCCTGGCGGGCAGTGCTGAGTTTGAGTCGCGTCTCGTTTAGCCGTTACAGTCCGCTGTCCAGCCATTGCTGTTGGGCATGGCGAGCTCGCATCCGCCACAGCTGCCAGGGCCGTTCAACCTGGCCCTCAATGGTTTTCTGCGTGGTTTCCATTTCCCCTTCGCTGAGAAATTCGATCGGGCCGAGGCGGCTTGCTTCTGCCTGAAGCCGGGCATTCACTTCCACATAAATAGCGCGGTACACAACTTGTTTCAGTGTGGGGGCGACCACGGTTGAACCATGCCCACGCATCAGTACGACGGTGTTGTTGGCCAGGGTTGACGACAGGGCCGCACCGAGTTTGGGGTTGGTGATCAGCAAATCGGTGGCATCGCCAGCGACATCGCGAATTTCAAAGATAGGCGCTTCGTGTCCGATAAAACCACTCATGTGACATAAAGGGCGTAGCGGGTTGGACTTTACCGCGCTGAAGGGCACGACAGAGGGCGAATGACTGTGTACAACGGCCATAACATCCGGCCGGGCGCGGAATATTTCACCGTGAATATAGCGCTCCAGATAGACTTTCCGGGTATCGCCATCGACAACGTCACCGTCCAGATCAAATTCAATAATGTCTTCGCGCTTAACCAGCCCGGGTGCCATGTTGCGAGCGAGAAAATAGTGATCTGGCTTATCCGGGTGGCGCACACTGACGTGACCGAAAGCGTCGACGATACCCTCATTGAACAGGATCAGGTTGGCATCAACCAGATCATCGAGCAGTTGCAGCACAGACGCTGAGTGGTGTTTCATTGTTGTTGGCCTCGTGGCTGTGGGCGTCCGGAGTCTATTTGGGAAATGCCCGCAAGGCTCGAAACGCAGGGGTTAAGATTCAGTTGATTTGCCCGGTTGTGGGCGATCGGTTAAACGGGTGTGGCACCGCGGCTTAGTCATTGCTGTCGATCTCACTGTCGGCCGCATTATCAATTGCGAGATTGTCGATCATCGCCAGCAGCGTATTGCGCGTGGTGGTGCGATCCTCCTCCGAAACACCAGCCAGAGCGACCCGGTTGACGTCTTCGGCCAATGGCGTCAGCACGTCTTTAAGGGCCCGACCCTTGTCGGTCAGAAATATGTGCAGCTTGCGCCGGTTGCCGTTGAGATGACGTCGTTCAATTAACTGTTTGGCCTCCATTGCTTTCAGGGCGGTGAAGGTGGTCGGCTCCATAACACCGGCCTCTTCGCTGAGCTCACGCTGAGTGAGGCCTTCGGTCACCCATAAAATTCGCAAAAATGACCAGTGTCCGAAGCTCACCCCATGGTCTGCCAGACGACCCTGAAGGCTTTTGGCCAACAAGCGGCTGGCGTCTCGCACCATATGCGCCATGCGGTCGTTGGGCACATCGCGATGCCAGTGTTGTAATACGCTCTGGGTTTCCCGGTTATTGTTTGGTGCCATCTCGTACTTCCTTATCGGTGAATTATCCCTTCTGAGGCGCGACGGGGCATTGATGATTCAGATTGACCACCTGTCCGGTTCGTGCTGACTCAAGCAGGGCGAAACAGACCTCCATGGTGGCCAGTCCCCAGGCTCCGGAATGGATGGGTGCCTGGTCGTGACGCACGGCGGCGACCCATTCATCGAGCACTTCGCGTCTCGGAATATCGGGTTCCGTTAAGGGTAAAGTACGGTGCGAGGTGTGACCATAGACTTCAATGCCTTTTGGGCCGGGCTTAAGGTCCGCCGCTTCACAGCAGGCCAGCACAAAGCCAAAATGATTGTGGCCGATGCCCTCCAGGGAGGTGTCAGCCAGACCCAGTGTGGTGCCATAGGCGCGTTGATTCTTAAGTGCCGCTTCGGCTTCGGGTGATTCAATGTCTGCCAGCGCCTTGCGGGCTTTGCCATAATCTCCGGGCGAACGGTGCTGGCCCAGTTCGCCGCGCCAGTCCAGCAGGGCATCGCTGTCGTAATGGGCATAGCCACTGTAGGTCAGCGAGGCAAAGGCACCATTGGCGAAGGTGAGCAGGGCGCTGTAGGCGCCTTCGGTGGGGCGTTGCGGGTCCCATTGTCCGGTCTGTGCCATGACCCGGGTGACCTCGCCGCCACCGAGCAGACGTACGATGTCGACCTGATGCGCCGCCTGGCTGTAGACCACGCCGCCGCCCCGGGCGGTGTCCAGCTCTTCCGGGCGACGCGGGCGATACAGAAAATCGGTGAAGTTCATCGCCTGAATCATGCGCACCGCCCCGACTTCGCCGGAGCGAATCAATTCCGCGGTGCGCAAGTAGGGGGTATCAAAACTGTGGCTGTGTCCAACCAGTAACCAGCGACCGGCGGCGTGCATGGCATCGATCATCGCCTGGCAGTCAGTCAGTGACAGTGCCATCGGTTTTTCCACCAGAACATGCTTGCCCCAGCGTGCGGCGCATTCCACCTGTTCCCGGTGCAGGGCATGAGGCGAGGCGATGTAAACGGCCTCGACGTCCGGGGATTGGCACATGGCTTCAAAGGAGGTGTAAGTCTGGCCCCCAAAATCGGCTTCAAAGCGGGCCCGGGCATCGTCTCTGGGGTCGGTTGCGGCAACCAGGCGGATGTTCGGGTGAGCCGCCAGGGTTGGCAGCAGCAACATAAAGCCCCGGCCGAGTCCCGCTATGCCAACGCGCAGGGGGTCAACGGCACTCATTCAGGCAGTCCGATGACCAGACGCGGGCTGCTGGCCCGGGAGACGCAGGGCATGATGTACCGCTCCTGTTCCTGTTCGCTCAACACCAGGTCACGGTGATCGCCTTCGCCGTCCAGCAGGTCACAGCGGCAGGTGCCGCAGGTGCCGCTTTCGCAGGAAGAAGGTACCTCGACCCCATGATCGGCCAGTGCCTCAAGCAAGGTCTGGTCGGTGCCGACGGTGATGACTTCATTCTGCCCCTGAATCTGCACCTCGAACGGTTGATCATCGGGCTGATGAGCGGCGTCGCTGGCGCCAAAGTCTTCAAAATGGACACTGCTGGGCGACCAGTGCCCGGACATGTCGCGGACCTCTTCCATCAGAGCGCGAGGGCCACAACAGTACAGATAAGCCCCCTTGGGCTGCTCCAGGACCGGCCACAGGTCATAGCGGTTGTCCGCATCTCCCTCGCTGTGATGAATGATGACTTTGCCCCGAAATTCGGGACCACTGAGCGCTTCCAGAAACGCCGTTTGCCCGGCGTGACGACTCAGGTAATAGAGCTTCCAGGGTTTGGTGCTGGTTTGTATCAGGGTCTGAATCATTGAATAGAGGGGGGTGATGCCAATGCCACCGGCAATGAATACATAGCGGCTGGGGTTGCCGGTAAGTGGGAAGTCATTGATCGGGGCGGAGATCATAAAGCGGTCTCCGACCTGGCTGTCATCGATCAGGCTGCGCGAGCCGCCTTTGCCCTCGGCTTCATATTTGACCACGATGACATAGCGGTCGGTCGTGTCGGGCCCCTGGCACAGGGAATATTGCCGTTCCTCGCCATTGGGCACCTGAATCCGGATGTGAGCACCCGCTTCGGCTTCTGGCAGCTCGGCGTCATTCTGGGCGGTAAATTCAAATTGAATAATGCCGTCAGCCATGGGCGTCTTGGCTGACAGGGTAACCGCTAGGTCGAGGGGCGGACGGGCCATGGGTGCAACCTCCAAATAAACTTATATATCTAAGATTATTGGCAGTGTTACCAAAATAAGGGATCATTGCAAGCCCGAATCCGCAGCGATGATCTGTTTCAGGCGTCGGCCGTGGTATGTCATTCCGTCTGGTTCAGCCAGATGATCGACCTGATGTGAGGCTTTATGTATTCGATAGAACCGGCAGCCCTGGCCGCTGCCATTAAAACCAATGTTGCGACGGCCCTGGCGGAAGATATCGCCGGTGGTGATATCAACGCGGCGCTGATTGCGGAACACAGCGCCGCCACTGCCACGGTCATTTCCCGTGAAGCCGCCGTAGTCTGCGGTACTGCCTGGGTGGATGAAGTGTTTCGTCAGATTGATCCGACCGTTCAGGTCAGTTGGCGGGTAAAGGATGGCGACCGGGTCGAACCCAACGACACCCTGTTAACACTGACTGGGAAGGCCCGTGCTTTGCTGTCGGGAGAGCGGGTAGCGCTTAATTTTTTGCAAATGCTCTCGGCAACCGCAACACGGGCTGCGTATTTTGTCGAAAAAGTGTCGGGTACCGGCGTCAACCTGCTCGATACCCGCAAAACGCTACCGGGCTTGCGCCTTGCGCAGAAATACGCGGTGACCTGTGGTGGTGCCCAAAGCCATAGGATGGGGCTCTATGACGCCTTCTTGATCAAGGAGAATCATATTGCCGCCTGTGGTGGCATCCACCAGGCGGTGGCTGCCGCTCGCGCCCTGGAACCCGGGAAAATCGTCGAGGTCGAGACTGAAACACTGGATGAATTCAAACAGGCCATTGCCGCCGGTGCAGATGTCATCATGCTGGACAACTTTTCACTGGAAGAGACCAGAACCGCAGTAGCGCTTGCGGCAGGTCGGGTAAAAATAGAAGCTTCAGGGGGTGTGAACGAATTGACGCTGGTTGATATAGCGCGAACCGGTGTTGACTACATTTCCATGGGAACGTTAACCAAAGACGTAACCGCAATCGACTTGTCGATGCGGCTGGCGGTGGTGCATGAGAGTTGAGTGACTGGATCCGTGTCTGTCAAACTGGCTGCAGGCGTAAAAAAATTTTCGTTTCATTTTTTAAGGCAAAGGTGGCCTGTTCATGTCTGTATTTCCATTTACTGACCTTTCCAACCTGGAACATCAGGACGTGCTGCCCGAGGCTTGCGACACCCTGATCATCGGTGGCGGTATTGCCGGTGTGATGACCGCCTATTTTCTGGCGAAGCAGGGTCAGCAGGTGGTGTTGTGTGAAAAGGGGCGCATTGCTGGCGAACAATCCTCCCGTAACTGGGGCTGGATTCGCCAGCAGGGGCGTCACCCGGCCGAGTTGCCGATCATGGCGGAAGCCAACCGGCTGTGGCATGAACTGGCAGAAGCAGTCGGCGAGGACATTGGTTTCAAGACCACCGGTATCCTGTACATGGCGACCGATCAGGCCGAGCTTGAAACCTATCAGCAATGGCTGCCCTACGCGCACCAGGCGGGTGTGGATAGCCGGGCGCTCAGTGCGCAGGAACTGGCCGAACACTTGCCGGGCGCGCGCGGTAACTGGTTGGGTGGCCTGTACACGCCCAGCGATGCCCGGGCG
>DASSWT010000056.1:0-4870 GCA_035704555.1 Saccharospirillum sp.
ATGTAGCCGGCCGCGAAAACGGCCACCCGGCGTGGGTTCAGTTCGAGTAATTGCGATAACTGCTGTTGGCTGTCGGCCTGGGTCAGAACCGGGTGCAGGCGGTCGAGCTGTGCCCGGCTGATGCTGCCGTCTTTGGTCAGCCCCAGATTGCTGAGCGCCCAGCTCACTGCCTTAATGCTGCCGGAAGAGCCCATCACATCGGTCCAGTCGTGGCCTTCGAAGCGGGGTTTGATTGCCGCGATCTGCTCGTCTACAAAGGCTTCGCAGGCGGCGAGGTGCTTGGGGTCGAGCCGGTCGTGGTCGAGAAAGCGTGAGGTCAGGGTGACACAGCCTAGCTCCAGACTGGCAACCACTTCCGGCTTTCTGCCATGGCCGACAATGAGTTCGGTGCTGCCGCCGCCGATATCGAGCACAAAGCGCCGGTCCTGCTCGGGTTGCCCCTGGGAGACGCCGCGGTAAATGTAATGGGCTTCGTCTTCGCCGCTGAGAATCCGTATCGGTTGGCCGAGTGTCGACTCCGCCCGCCGGATAAACTGCGGATCACCGCTCAGCTGACGAAAGGCGCTGGTGCCGACCGCCGTTACCTGAACATCGGGCAGATTTTTAAGCGTATTGCTGAATTGTGCCAGGCAGCGCAGGGCGCGGGTTTTGGTATCGCGATTGAGGCGGCCGGTGCTGATGTCGACGCCCGCAGCGAGGCGCACCAGCTGGCGTTTGCAATCCACCGATTGCAGCGAGTGTCCATCCGATTTCATGATCACCAGATGGAAGCTGTTCGAGCCGAGGTCAACCGCGGCATAGAGTGCAGGTGTGGTCATGGGACAACTGGGGTTTTTATTATTACGGAAATATAGCGGGTATCTCGCCAGATTGACACTCTGGCAATGAAAAGTTCAGTCAGGCGGGGCGTACAGCAAAGCGGCTAGGGCGTTCGAACACCTGCCGGGAGGCAGGCGTTCGCTTGGTTGGCCGGGTTCAGTCCAGACGGGCGGCCAGGAAATCCTGCAGCGCGTCCCAGGAGGCCTGATCGGCGTTCAGGTCGTAATCGCCACTGCCAAAGACTGTGAAGGAGTGACGTGCACCGCCGTGAATCTGGGCCGAATGCTCAACACCTTCGGCTTGCAGGTTGTCCAGCAGGGCCGCAACGTCAGCCATGCCCGAGACCGGGTCGGCCGAACCATGTTGAATCATTACCGGGGCGGCAACCTGGCTGTAATCCTGGCCATCGGGCAGGTCGAGCCCGCCGTGGAAGGAGACAAAGCCCGCTGTTTCGGCACCGGTACGCGCCAGTTCGAGTACACCGGCACCGCCAAAGCAATAGCCGATGACCACTACGTCATCGGTGGCCCCGGGAATGTTCGCGGCTTCTGTCAGGGCGCCCTGCAGACGCTTCTGGAATTCTGCACGGTCGGAGTACATCTCGCCCGAGCGTTGCTGGTTTTCTTGCATCGAGGTCGGGTTACGGCCGGCGCCATACACATCGATGGCAAAGGCGGTGTAGCCCTGGGCGGCGAGCATCTCGGCGCGGCGCTTTTCGTAATCGGTCATGCCGTCCCAGTCGTGAATGATCAGCACGGTGCCACGCGACTCATCCAGATTGCTGTTGTGAGCCACATAACCTTCGAATTCCATGCCATCGACGCTGTAGGTGTGGGCCTGGCCCATAACTTCAGCCTGGGCAGTCAGCGTAAACAGTGCCGTACCCACCAGGGTGGCGAGACTGTGGTGCAGTTTCATATCGCGTCCTCTCTATTGTGGTTGGTGAAGCTTGAAGAGTTACCGGCCCGGTCGTTGTGTTCAGTCAGGCAAATGCCATCGGGCCGCGCGTTACTACCTACGCTCTGGCAGCCATACTGGACTGGTTCGGGCGGTTTGCGCGCCTTTAGCGTAGTGCAGAATAAGAACAACAGAAAAAGAACTGCAGAAAAGGCCCGGGCACTGCGAGAGGCAAGACAAGCCGGTATACTCACCGCATTCATGGATAACCGATTGAGGCTCAGTTAGATGACATCTTCACCTGAACAGGCAACCAAGCTGTTACCGGCACTGGAAGTGGAAACGGGAAGTGAGCCGGATGCGACCGTTATCTGGTTGCACGGCCTGGGGGCCGACGGTCACGACTTCGAACCCATTGTGCCGGAACTGCAGTTACCGGCCTCGATGTCGGTGCGGTTTATCTTCCCTCACGCGCCGCAGATACCGGTGACGATCAACGGCGGTTTCGTGATGCCGGCCTGGTACGACATTCTGGAAATGTCGATCGACCGCAAAGTGGATACGCCACAACTGGAAGCCTCCGCGTCGGCCATCGATGCCTTTATTGAGCGCGAACGCAACCGGGGTATTGATAGCCGTCGCATCATCGTGGCTGGCTTTTCCCAGGGCGGGGCAGTGGCCTACGAATGCGCCTTGCGACATCCGGAGCCACTTGGGGGCTTGATGGCGCTGTCGACCTATTTTGCCACGCAAAAAACGGTCAGGCGCTCAGTGGCCAATCAGTCGATACCGATTCTGGTGTGTCACGGGGTGATGGATCCGGTCGTACCTGAGGTGCTGGGCCGCCAGGCCGTGACGGCACTGACCGAGAATGGTTATTCGCCTGAATACCAGACCTACCCGATGGAGCACAGTGTGAACCAGGCCGAGATCAAAACCATCTCGGCCTGGTTGCAGAAAGTACTTGGGGCTACTTCAGCTTAAAGTAAGACACCGACTGCAACAGATCCTTGCTCAACTGATTCAGCGATTCGGTTGAGCCAACCGAGACCTGGGCGCGGCGAGTGTTGTCTTCGGTGATCTGGTTCACGTCGTTGACGGTGTCCGACAGGGTGCTGAGCGTGACGTTTTGCTGCTCGGCGGCGGCCGAGGTTTGTAACGTCCAGTCGCGGATTTTTTCCACGGCAACGACGAAGCGTTGAATGGCTTCACCCGCCTCGCTGACCTTGTCGACCGAGGCAATTGACTGATCGTGGCTGTCGTTGATAACCCCGACGGCCGCCTGGGTACCCTGACGCAGTTCCTCCAGTGTTTGCTGGATTTCCTCGGTCGATTGCTGGGTGCGGTGCGCCAGCTGGCGTACTTCGTCGGCAACGACGGCAAAGCCACGGCCCTGTTCTCCGGCGCGGGCGGCTTCGATGGCAGCATTCAGCGCCAGCAGGTTGGTTTGTTCGGCAATCGCCTGAATCGAACTGATGATGGTGGTGATGTTTTCTGCCTGGCCGTCCAGTTTCTTGATCACGTCAACCGACTGCTCGATATCACCGGCCAGTTTCTGAATGGCGGCGATGGTCTCGGTAACGGTTTCATTGCCCTGGGCGGCGGCTTCGTTGGCGCTCTCGGACACATTCAGGGATTCAACCGCCGCTTCAGATACCTGTTGCGATGCGGTCTGCAATTCACCGATGGCGTGTGCCAGGTGCTGCATTTTTTCCTGTTGATTCTCAGCGTCTCTAAACCGGGCCTCGGTGTCTTCCATGATGCTGCCGGCTGAGGTGCCCAGATGCTCGGAAAGCTCCACGACTGAGGTGAAAATCTCGTTGAGTTTGGTGTTCATCTGGCTGACCGCCAGTTTGACTTCATCGACCTCGTCGCCCTTTTCCCGGGCTTCAATGACGCCAGTCAGGTCGCCACTGGCCAGTTGCCGGGTAATATCAACGACTGAATGCAGGTCGCGCTTCAGTTTGCGCAGTACGAAGAACGCTACGGCGGCGGCCAGCAGAATAATCAGCGACAGGCCAATCACCAGATTTTGTACCGTGCGTTGCTGCGATTCAATCAGGTTATTGGAGCGGGTGTTGACCAGGGTGTTGTAGTGCTCGGTAAACAGATCGATGCTCTCTCCCACTGGCTGAATATTCTCTTCCAACGCGGTTTCGGCTGCGCGGCGCACGTTGAAGCCGCCCTTGGTGATCCAGACTTCCGCTGCGTTGTTGAACGCCGTTGCCAGCGCAGCCTGGCGCTCTCTCAGGGTGCTCAGCAGATCTTCGAGTGGCAATTCGGTGATCGGCACCAGAACGTTGTTCCAGCTCTCGATCAGTGCCGGGTCCAGATTCTGGGTGGCGTCGAGCAAGCGGGCCTGGGTGGCCTGGGCCGCTTGTACCGAGGCTTCCAGCTCGGCTAGCGGGATGGCGTCGGCAAAGTAACGAGGGCCGAGATCGGCTGACGTAGTGTATTGTCGGTTGAGCAATTGCCAGTTTTCGACCAGTTGGCTTTCAAGCTGACGCAACTGAGCGTCGGTCTGGCTGTTGGCTATGATGCCGTTGAAGCTGGTGATAAAAAGCCCGGCGAGCAGTACCAGTGCCAGAATGAGCGCACTGACCAGTAAGCTGATTTTGTAGGTAAGCGAAAGTTTGATCATAGATGCTGCCTTTGGCCCTGGGGCGATAGCTTGAGTAGTGAGTGCATCTTCCGTGATGGCAACAATCAGGTCTTTGCTGGTATATCGGCTGTATTGGCCTGTTCTTGACCTGAATGGCCAGAATTCTGGTCAACCGCCGGAGCTTCACCTTGCGAAATACGTGCCGAATCTTACGGGTATTTCGCTTATAAATGCCGACCAATTCTCAAATTAAAGCACTGAAACGGTGCGTTGTCAGGCACCAGGCAGGATTTTCCTCCCAATCCCGGGCATTGTCACTGTAAAAGCAGTTCACCAGATCGGGTGGGGCTGCTAACCTTATTTTTATAACTTAGACAAAAAACAGGATAGTTCGACAATGCAGGTTCAGCCCGTTGATTTTCAACCACTGAGTTGTCAGGCCTGTCGTGAAGGCAGTCTGTTGGGGTTCGATTTCAGTATGGCGCTTCAGCCACTGGTGGATGTAACCCATCGTGAAGTGTACGGCTATGAAGCGCTGGTGCGGGGGCTGAA
>DASSWT010000108.1:0-12944 GCA_035704555.1 Saccharospirillum sp.
GGCCGGGAAGCCCCGGCTATTTCCAGTGAATCTGAAACCCGGGAACTGAGCTGGGACGACGTGCAGCCCGTCGACATCGTGGGCCTGGAGGTCGGCTATCGGCTGATCCCAATGGTCGACCGCTCTCAGGGTGGTCAATTGCTCGGGCGCATCAAGGGCATTCGCAAAAAACTGTCACAGGAACTGGGGTTCCTGGTGCCCTCCATTCACATTCGGGACAACCTGGATCTGATGCCCAATGCGTACCGGTTAACACTGATGGGCGTGGGCATTGCCGAGGCCGAGGTGTATCCGGACCGGGAACTGGCAATTAACCCCGGGCAGGTGTTTGGGCCACTGGAAGGCACCAAAACGACCGATCCGGCTTTCGGCCTCGAAGCCGTCTGGATCGAAGCCACCCAGAAAGAACGGGCCCAGACACTGGGCTACACTGTGGTCGATGCCAGCACCGTGGTGGCGACACACGTCAATCATTTGTTGCAACAACACGCCTACGAGCTGCTCGGCCATGAAGAAGCCCAGCAAATGCTCGATCTGCTGTCGAAAAAATCACCAAAACTGGCCGAAGAACTGGTACCCAATACCGTCTCACTCAGCCAGTTGCTGAAAGTATTGCAGAACCTGCTGATCGAGCAGGTACCGGTACGTGATTTGCGCAGCATTGCTGAATCGCTGACCAATTTGCAGCCCAAAACCCAGGACATCGGTCAGTTGACCAATGCCGCACGGATGGGCCTGTCCCGTCTGATCGTGCAGGGCATTGTCGGCAACGAGAAAGAAATACCGGTTATCACGCTGGACCGATCATTGGAACAGTTGTTGCAGAAGACAGTTCAGCAAGCCGGAAGTGATGGGAATCTTGACGGGGTATCGCTGGAGCCGGGCATGGCCGAACGGTTGCAGCAGTCGTTGCAGGAAACCGTGTCGCGCCTGGAGCAGGAAGGCAAGCCTGCGGTGTTACTGGTGTCGGCATCGGTTCGAATGTTGCTGGCGCGGTTCGTACGCCACGGTGTACCCAATCTCAAGGTCCTGAGTTTCCAGGAAATTCCGGATAACAAACACATTACCATTGTTGCGTCTGTAGGTGGTCAGTGAGGATTCGTCGATGAAAGTTAAACGCTTTGTGGTGCCCAGCATGCAGGTTGGTCTGAAGCAGATAGGCGCCGCTCTGGGACCCGGTGCCGTGATTTTGTCGAACAAGAAGCTGGCAACCGGACTGGAGATCGTTGCCGGTGTTGACGAGGCCGAGTTGGCGGAATATCAGGCCACTCAGCCACCCGCAGCCGACCCTGAGGCCATTATAAAGGCGTCCAGTGAGCGCAGCGGGTCAACAAAGCTGGACCCGGCCTCGCTGCAGCATTTGCTGGAAGCGCTGGCCCCGCAGACCCGGGCAGCCTTTGCCGGTACTGAAGCCTCACCGGCCCCGGTTTCTGCACAGCGTACAGAGGCGGCCGCCTCCGCACTGAGCCGGCCTGAGCCGGCACCCGCGCGAACACGAAAGGAACCGTCGGCACCGGTTACCGAGGCATGGGCAGCCCAGACCGAAGCACCGGCACCCCGTCCCGAGCATCGGCCTGCCGATGACAAACAGTGGGTTCGTGTCATGCGCGAGGAAATCGACAGCTTGCGTCAGTTGCTGATTCAGCAGACTGAACATTTGCAAACGCCGGTAGCTCAGGCCATGTCGCCCCAGCGCGAACGTCTGGAAGCCCGGCTGCAAACCCTGGGGCTGAGCACGCCGGTGCAGCGCTCACTGTTGCGTCAGTTCGACAGTGAAGCCAGTCTCGACATTAACTGGCGCCGGGTGATGGGCCGACTGGCCGCCGGCATGACCGCCCCGGTGTTTGACCCTGTTGTTCAGGGCGGGCACATAGCACTGTGCGGGCCTACCGGGGCGGGGAAGACCACCACGCTGGCCAAACTGGCGGCCCGGTACGTAAAACATCATGGCAGCGCGGGTATTGCGATCGTCAGCACCGATTTCTTTCAAATGGGTGCCCAGGATGCGCTGGCAAATATAGCCCGGATTCTGGGCGTGCACTTTGTCGCCCTGGGAGACGGCCAGTCATTGTCCGAGGTGCTGGCCGGCCTGGCCGATCGCCATCTGGTGCTGATCGACTCCAGTGGCAGCCGTGAGGCCCTGGCGCACTGGCGCGAACAGGTGATCGACACCGGCTTGGATCAGCGTCTGCAAACGATCATGGTGCTACCTGCCACGGCCCATACCGACGGCCTGAGACAATTTATCAGCGGTTTTCCAGGCCGGCGGATTGATGGCGTCGTGGTGACCAAGCTGGATGAGGCGCCCTGTTTCGGGGGTATTTTTGACGCTATCCTGAGACACCGTTGGCCGCTGTGGTACACCACCGACGGCCAGAACATACCCGGTGATATCGCCCTGGGTGACGCCGTATCCCTGGTGAAACGGCTGGTAAAAGGGCTGAACGAGAATAAATCCAGGCTGGCCTACGCCAGCTAAAGGTTGAAATGGAGCGCAGCGGCTCCAGCGGTCTGAACACAAGCACCGACAAAGCGACGCTAATTGCCTATACTGTGGCAAGACTGGAGAAACAGAATCGAATGAGTGGTTTGAATCCTATTCAAGTGATTGCCGTCACCGGCGGTAAAGGCGGTGTTGGCAAGAGCAATATGTCGGTCAATCTGGCGGTAGCGCTGGCTGAACTCGGCAAACGTGTGGTGTTGCTGGATGCCGATCTGGGTCTGGCCAACATCGACATTCTGCTGGGCATCTCAGCGGGCCGCAACATCAGCGATGTGCTCAGCGGCAATGCCGAGTTGCGCGATATTCTGGTGCCCGGACCGGGTGGGGTGAAAATCATCCCGGCCTCTTCCGGAACCCAGAAAATGGCGAACCTCGGTGAGCGCGAGCATGCCGGTATCATCACTGCATTCAGCGAACTGGGTGACCAGATGGATGTGCTGATCGTTGATACCGCCGCGGGTATATCCAAAACCGTGACCAACTTCGTGCGCGCCGCGCAGGAAGCCATCATCGTTGTGACCGATGAACCCACCTCGGTGACCGATGCCTATGCCCTGATTAAAGTCCTTAACCGGGATTGCCAGGTCGATCGCTTCCGGGTGGTGGCCAATATGGTTCGTACCACCTCTGAAGGGCAGAACCTGTTCAACAAGCTGTCCAAAGTGACAGATCGGTTTCTGGACGTCACCCTGCAGTATGTAGGGTCGGTACCGATGGATGAGTCGGTACGCAAGGCGGTTCAACGGCAAAAAGCAGTGATTGAGGCCTATCCGCGCTCCAAGGCGGCCATAGCCTACCGTTCGATTGCCCAGAAAGTGGCCACATGGCCCTTGCCCAGCACTCCCAGAGGGAATCTGGAGTTTTTCGTTGAGCGACTCGTAAACGGAGCGGGAGTCGCCTGAGATGTCGGTGCAACAGTACTCTATGTATCAAACCGAAAAAAAGGTTGATTACAACCAATTGGTCGATGATCACGCCGTACTGGTTAAGCGCATTGCGCACCATCTGCTGGCGCGTTTGCCCGACAGCGTACAACTGGACGACCTGGTTCAGTCCGGCATGATAGGACTGTTCGAAGCCGCTCAGAATTACGACAACGCCAAGGGCGCCAGTTTTGAAACTTACGCCGGCATTCGTATTCGCGGAGCCATGCTGGATGAAGTACGCAAGGGCGACTGGATACCGCGTAGTGTGCACCGTAATTCGCGCCGGATCGCTGACGCCATTCGTGAAATCGAGATGCGTGAAGGGCGTGACGCCCAGGATCAGGAAGTGGCTACCTCGCTGGGCATGAGCCTGGACGACTATTACGCCCTGCTTAAGGATACCCACGGCTCGCGCCTGTTCAGCTTTGAAGAGCTAATGGAGCAGGGCAACGGTGACCTGCAGGACTATCAGGCCAGCCACAGCCAGACCCCGCTGCCGGCGATGGATGTTGAGCATGATCAGCTCAATCTGCATCTGGCTGAAGCCATTAAACAGCTACCGGAGCGTGAACAACTGGTGCTGTCGCTGTATTACGATGAAGAACTGAACCTCAAGGAAATCGGGGCGGTGCTGGGGGTCAGTGAAAGTCGCGTCAGCCAGATTCACAGCCAGGCTGCGCTGCGGTTACGGTCCAAATTACGGGACTGGCATGCCGATACATCCGCTACCTGAACCCCAGGACTCTGGCGCACCGGCAGAACGCACCGATCCGGTCCAACCGGGCCGCAAAAACCACGCCACGCTTTACCCACCCTCTCGATGGGGTAAACTAGCCTTGAATTCATACGCAGGTTCGGCAATTCCCCCCCTAAACTATTGTGATCACCGGTCGATAACTCTTTTAGATGGGTCCTTCTGGAGCGGCGTCAGTGGCCCTGATATTCAGTCACGATTGAGCCTGAAAAGCGCACAATCTGATCAGCAGCCAGTCGTTTTTTCACAGTGAACAGGCGATGGCTGACAATCAGACAGTTTTGGGGACAGGTCAGTTATCGTCAGTACGTCATGAATCCGCATTGACGGTTACAGGACTGGATTGCCGGATGTCAGAGTCTATTATGTCTGGGACGGTACCATTCGGGAGAGGCTTTAGGAGGTCATCTTGAACAAGAACATGAAAATTCTGGTAGTGGACGATTTCTCGACAATGCGCCGTATTGTCAAGAACCTGCTGCGAGATCTGGGCTTTAGCAATACCCACGAAGCCGATGATGGCAACACGGCCTGGCCCATGTTGCAAAGCGGCGATTTCGATTTTGTCGTGACTGACTGGAACATGCCTGGCATGACCGGCATTGATCTGCTCAAGAAGATTCGGGCGGACGAGCGCCTCAAGGGGACACCGGTGCTGATGGTGACTGCCGAGGCAAAACGGGACCAGATCGTTGCGGCTGCTCAGGCCGGGGTGAATGGTTACGTGGTTAAACCCTTCACCGCTGCTGCACTGAAAGAAAAAATCGAAAAAATCTTCGAACGTGTCGACGGTTAAGTCGGGTAACGTCCCAGTAGTTAAAAGAGGCCACCATGGCTGATGCACACAAACAGATAGCGCTCGATTTCCACAATGCACTGAAAGAGCTGGCGCCGGTGCTGCTAACCCAGGTTGAAAATGACCATATGGATGAGGCAGTCGCCACACTGGTGACCTTGCAGCATGCACGACAGGCGGGCAGTGGTGACAGTGAGTTCTCAGCGGTTCTGAAAGAGAAAGCGGCTGAATTGCATCGTCGTATCGAGGCGGGCGAAGTCGAATCAGCGCTGGATACTTTGCAGGAAATGCAGGATGCCAGAGACCGGGGTCTGTATCAGGAAGTCGGGCGGTTGACACGCGCGTTGCACAGCGCCATTACCAATTTCCACATCGATTCCAACCCCAATGAACGGGTGGAAGCGCTGTCGGAAATGACCGACGCCACAGACCGGCTGGAGTACGTGATTCAATTAACCGAAAAGGCCGCCAATACCACTCTGGATCTGGTCGAGGAAAGCATGCCGGTGGTCGCCGGGCTGACGTCGGAGGCCACCCGGTTGAAAACAGAATGGAAGCGACTGGTCGACCGCGACCTGAGCGCAGACGAATTCAGGTCACTGTACTGGGAGGTGGATGGCTTTTTCGATCAGGTCACCTCGCAATCACAGAATGTGTATCAGCACTTGTCCGATATCCTGATGGCGCAGGACTTTCAGGATCTGACCGGCCAGGTGATCAACCGGGTAACCGGCCTGGTTAAAGAAGTAGAAGCCAGCCTGGTGGATCTGGTGTTTATGGCCAGCCAGGTTGAAGAAATAACCGGTATCGTAAGGGATGGTACACCTGAGAAGGAGACCGACAGGCTCAAGGGCGAAGGCCCTCAGATCAACAAAGCTGCAGAAGATGTCGTTGCCAATCAGGACGACGTTGATGATCTGCTGTCCAGTCTTGGGTTTTAAGGAGCACACCGATGGGCTTCGAAGCTGATGAAGAGATATTACAGGACTTTCTGGTTGAAGCCGGAGAGATTCTGGAGCAGTTGTCTGAACAGCTGATCGACCTCGAAAAAAGCCCGGATGACCGGGACTTGCTGAACTCGATCTTTCGTGGCTTTCATACCGTCAAAGGCGGCGCTGGCTTTCTGCAACTCAATGCGCTGGTCGATTGCTGTCACGCGGCCGAAAACGTGTTTGATACGCTGCGCAACGGTCACCGAACCATCGATGCCGATCTGATGGACGCGGTGCTGAAAGCACTGGATTCGGTCAATGACATGTTTGCACAGGTCAGCAGTGGGGCTGCACCGGAACCGGCCGACCCTGAATTGGTGGAACTGTTGCATCAGTATGCCGCGTCCCAAGTGCCCGGCGAGCAGATCGGTGTGGCCAGTGCTGAACCTGCAGACTCCAAAGCCAGCGCCGGGTCGGCAGAGCCAGTACCGGCAGCGGGCGACGATATTACCGACGATGAATTCGAGGCATTACTGGACGCGCTGGAAGCCGGAAAGTCTGCGGCCGACGCCTCCCCGTCACCAGCTAGCCATAAAGCGGCTCCTGCGTCTGCCGCTGCTGGCAGCAGTGATGACGAAATTTCAGACGATGAGTTTGAAGCCCTGCTGGATCAACTGCATGGCAAGGGTAAATTCAATGCAGACAGTGCTGCTGATTCTGCTGCACCTGCCGACGCTGAGCCCGAAGCGCCGGCCAAACCGGAAGCCTCCGCGCCAGCATCAACGGCTAGCTCCAATAGTGATGAAATCTCAGACGATGAATTTGAAGCCTTGTTGGACCAGTTACATGGCAAAGGTCAGTTCAAGGTTGAGGCGATTCCGAACGCAGAGCAGTCGGCCGGTGACAAGGGTGTAAAAGCCGCACCACCGGCTGGTGCTACCGTTGCCCCCAAGTCTGCCGAATCCAAACCAGCTGACGCCAAGCCGGCGCAGGCCAAACCAGCGGCAAAGGCTGCTGCCGAGCCTGCGAAAGGCGACCCGGCGCGGGCCGCCAAGGCTGAGCCGGCCGCCGTCGCGCCGGAGCGTGCCAGTGCACAGGATACAACCGTCCGGGTTGATACCAAACGCCTTGATGACATCATGAACATGGTGGGCGAACTGGTGCTGGTGCGGAACCGTCTGGTGCGTCTCGGTATTGAGCTCGATGACGAAACCCTGCAAAAGGCCGTTGGCAATTTGAATGTGGTCACGGCCGACCTGCAGGCATCGGTGATGAAAACCCGCATGCAGCCCATTAAAAAGGTGTTTGGGCGATTCCCCCGGGTGGTACGGGATCTGGCCAGAAGCCTGAAAAAAGAGATCGAGCTGGACCTGATTGGCGAAGAAACTGACCTCGACAAGAATCTGGTTGATGCCCTGGCCGACCCCCTGGTGCACCTGGTGCGTAACTCGGTGGACCATGGCATCGAAACGCCTGAGGTCCGTGAGGCGGCCGGTAAACCCCGCACCGGTAAGGTGGTGTTGTCCGCCGAACAGGAAGGGGATCACATTCTGCTGATCATCCGCGATGATGGCGGTGGTATGGACCCGGACAAGCTGCGCGGCATCGCCGTAAAACGGGGCGTTATGGACCAGGAAGCGGCCGACCGGCTCAGCAATGCAGAGTGTTTCAACCTGATTTTTGCCCCGGGCTTCAGCACCAAGACGGAGATTTCCGATGTCTCCGGCCGGGGTGTGGGCATGGACGTGGTGAAAACCAAAATCACCCAGTTGAACGGTTCGATCGACATCGACTCGCAGATGGGTGTCGGCACCGTTATCTCCATCAAGGTGCCGCTGACTCTGGCGATTATGCCGACACTGATGGTCATGCTCGGGGATCAGGCATTTGCGCTGCCACTGGTCAACGTCAACGAAATCTTTCACCTCGACCTGACCCGCACCAATGTTGTCGACGGTAAAGAAGTGGTGATGGTGCGTGGCAAGCCGATTCCGCTGTACTATCTTAAACGCTGGCTGACCCGGGAATCGATGCCCCAGGGTGAAGAAGCGGGGCATGTGGTTGTGGTCACTGTGGGTACTCAGAAAGTCGGGTTTGTGGTCGACCAACTGGTGGGGCAGGAAGAAGTGGTGATCAAACCTCTCGGGCAAATGCTGCAGGGAACCGACGGCATGTCAGGCGCAACCATTACCGGAGACGGTCGTATCGCCCTGATTCTGGATGTTCCCGGGCTACTCAAGGCTTACGCTCGTTCCTGAGCGGCGCAGGGCCTGGCTTTGTGAGCAGACAACACCAAGATAACAAGAGTGGCGGGGCCTGGAACCGAATCAGGGGCACCCGCCAGGACAAACTTCCTTCCAGGGAGATGTAAATGCCCATTTCGGTGCTGATCGTAGACGATTCCAGCTTTTTCCGAACCCGTATTCGTGGATTAATCAATTCTCATCCCGAACTGAATGTGATCGGTGAGGCGACCAATGGTCGCGAGGCGGTCGACAAAACCCTCCGGCTCAAGCCCGATGTTGTGACGATGGACTATGAGATGCCGCTCATGGACGGTATTTCAGCGGTTCGCGAGATCATGGCCAAACAGCCAACCCCCATTCTGATGTTCTCGTCACTGACCCAGGCCGGTGCCCGCGTCACCCTTGATGCGCTTGACGCCGGGGCCGTCGACTTTCTGCCGAAGAGTTACGAAGACGTCGGCGGCGGCCCCAATGCACTGAAGCGCGCGCTCTGTGAAAAAATACTGGCCATGGCCGGGCAGGCCCGGCGGCATCGGGTACCGGTTTCCACCCTGACAAGACCTGCTCCGGCACCCGCGCCACCGCCCCGGGCGAGCGCCCGAAAACGCTACACCCAGCGCTTCGACCTGGTGATGCTGGGTACCTCCACCGGAGGACCCGTTGCCCTGCAAAAGATTCTGACGCAGATTCCAGCCAGCTTCCCGGCGCCCATTCTGATGATCCAGCATATGCCGGGCACCTTTACTGGAGCCTTTGCCGATCGGCTGAACCGTCAGTGCCCGCTGAGCATTCGCGAAGCGAAGGATGGCGATGCCCTTCGTGCCGGAGAAGCCCTGTTGGGCCCGGGCGGACTGCAAATGATGTTGAATGGCAAAGGTCGGATCAAAATTTTCGAAGGCGACGAGCGTTTGAATTACAAACCCTCGGTCGACGTGACCTTCGGCAGTGCGGTTAAATATTACGGCAGCAATATCCTGGCAGTGGTGCTGACCGGCATGGGCGCCGATGGCCGTGAGGGCGCCCGCCTGATCAAGCAATCCAATGGCGTGGTCTGGGCGCAGGAATCCAGTACCTGCGTCATCGACGGCATGCCCTCGGCGGTGGTGAAGGCCAACCTGGCCGATGAGATCATTCCGCTGTCTGATGTTGCGCGACGCCTGGTTGAGGTTCTTACCTGATCGCCCCCACTCCTCCAACCGGCCAGAACTGATACTTGGCGCGGGCATTGCTTTATTTTCCGGAATGACGGTCGAAGGGCACTTGGAGCCCGGCAACGATAAAAATAAAGGGGTAGAGATGATAGCACTGGCTGGCCTTGTTCTGGCCTGGATCGCCGTATTCGGCGGCCATTTGCTTGAAGGCGGGCAAACCGGCTCGCTGACCAATATCCCGGCCGCCCTGATTGTACTGGGCGGGACCCTGGCAGCGGGCATGATTCAGTCTGATTTTGCCACCTGGCGGCTGGCCTGGCGGTTGTTTCCCGGTATTTTCAGTCACGCTCAATGGCAAACGGAAGCCACAGAGGCAAAACTTGTCCGCTGGTGCCAGATAGCCCGTCGCCAGGGTCTGTTGTCGCTGGAGGCTGATTCCAACCGGGAGCAGGACGATTTCGTCCGCCTTGGTTTGCAATTGCTGGTCGATGGCGAAAGCGTGACAAAAATCCGGCACAGCCTCGAAGTATCGATGGACAGCCGTGAAAGTCGCACGCTCAGAGCGGCTCACCTGTTTGATTCTCTGGGCGGCTATGCGCCCACCATGGGGATTATCGGCGCAGTGCTTGGCCTGATTCAGGTAATGACCCAGATTGAGGATACCGCTGCTTTGGGCGCCGGCATTGCCACCGCCTTTGTGGCCACCATTTACGGTGTGGGGCTGGCCAACCTGTTTTTTCTGCCGGTTGCAGCGCGCCTGAGGAGCATGGCTGAGGCCCGTTTCGGCTTTGAGGACATGGTGCTGGATGGCATTCTGGCGATCGCCGACAGCGAAAACCCGAGAGTGCTGGAACGTCGTCTCAAGGAATACCGCCCGTGAGACGTCGCCGTCGCCACACGCGGTTTCAGGGCGCTCAAACGCACCGCTGGATGATTTCCTATGCGGATTTCCTGACACTGTTGTTTGCGTTTTTTGTCTTTCTCTATGCCATTTCTTCGATCGACGAGTCAAAATTTCAGGCGGTCAGTCAGAATTTATTGCAAATATTTGATGTCCGGCCCAGCAGTGTTGACCCCATCGAATTGAATGCAACGCCTCAGGGCCCCGATGTGTTCAACCCGCTGTTCCGGCCCGAACCCATTCCCTCAACCCGGGAAGATCTGTCGGATACGGAAACCTATCAGCAGGAGTCCACCTTGCTGCAGGTGCGCCAGCAGGTTGATGAGCAATTTCAGCAATTGATTCAGGATCAGCTGATCAGCGTCAGCGGTACTGAAAACTGGCTGGCGATAAATTTGGAAGAGCCGATTTTATTTTCTCCCGGATCGGCCGATATAACAGCCAGTGCCGAAGCGGTTCTGTACGAAGTCGCCAAAGTTCTGGCACCGTTGCGCAATCCGGTTGCGGTTGAAGGCTATACCGACTCGACCCCAACCGGCGATGACGAGTTCAGTAACTGGGAGTTGTCAGCCCTGCGGGCGGCCAATGTGGTGGAGTACCTGCAGCAAGCGGGCATCGCCGGGGAACGGTTGTCTGCTCTGGGGTTTGGCCAGTATCAGCCGCGGTTTGACGAGACCAATGAAGCCCGGGCGGAACGAAACCGGCGGGTGAGCATTGTGATTACGCGATTGAATACGCCCAATGTGCTGGTACCGCCCACGGCGGTGCCGGTGAATGATGATCCGGCTGATTGACGGGCCTGGTTAAGCGGATAGGTTGAGGAGTTGTCATGCACGTTTGGTCGGTAGCCAATCAAAAAGGGGGTGTTGGGAAAACCACTACCGTGGTGTCTCTGGGCGCCATGCTGGCTGAAAAAGGCAAGCGCGTACTGATTTTCGACCTCGACCCCCAGGGGTCGCTGACCAGCTATTTTGGCCATAATCCGGACGACATGGACAACAGCGCCTTTAGCCTCTTTGCCAACAAGGGCAAGGTGCCGGAAGATCTGCCCGGACAATTGCTGCTAGAGACCTCACAACCCGGTCTGTTCCTGCTGCCAGCCTCTACCGCACTGGCCACCCTGGAGCGAAATGTCAGCCAGCAGGACGGCATGGGCCTGGTGGTCTCAAAAACACTGGCGCATCTGTGGGATGACTTTGATTACGCCATTATCGATACACCCCCCATTCTCGGCGTGTTGCTGATTAATTCCCTGGCGGCCTGCAAGCGCCTGCTGGTGCCGGTGCAAACTGAATTTCTGGCGATCAAGGGGCTGGAGCGCATGGTGCATACCATTGCCATGGTGACCGCATCGCAAAAGCGGACGCTCGACTATCTGGTGATTCCGACAATGTTTGACCGGCGTACCCAGGCGTCGCTGAAAGCGTTACGAACCCTGCGCGAGCAGCACGAGGGTCATATCTGGCAATCCGCGATTCCGGTCGATACCCGCTTACGTGATGCCAGCCGCGAAGGTGTTGCCATCAACCAGCTGGCACCGGACTCACGCGGCGCGCGCGCCTATCAGTCCTTGCTCAAGTCCCTGTTGGCGCTGGGGTAAGGGTGATGAGACTGTTATTCGAGACAGCCGGTTCCAGAGCACCGTCATACGCCTGCGTGGCGCGCGGTAGCGGGTGTTGCCCATGGTAAAGTCGACGCGGACAACCGAGATTAAGGTTTCGGCAACGGATGTGGCGCTCGCCAATTATCTGGATGCCATGCTGCATACCGCGACCGAGTCGGACGAGGCCCGTTGGCCGGAAGCTGACACCGAGAGCCGCGAAGCGCCGGCTGCCTCTGCACAACCCGTTGAAGCGACGGTCGAAACACCGGTACCGGCTGAAACCAAGCCCGTATCAATCCCGACTCAGGCGCCCAGCCCGGTCAGTGTTCAACCCGAGGTGCTGCCGGCCAGTCCTGCCAGGGAGTCAGTGGCTGAACCGAAAACAGCCGAGTCCGGGGAGCTTCCGGCGTTTTCTCCGCCAGAGCACGAGCTGGACCTGGAGACCCCAGCGGTTGTCAGCGAGGATACCGCCACCGATGAGAGCGACCTGAGTCGATGGCTTGACAACGGGCGTCCCGTTTGGGCCCAGCAGCGGTTTGATTGCCTGGTGTTTGTGGTTGATGGCCTGAAACTGGCGGTGCCCCTGATTCTGCTCGGAAATATTCACCCGCTGGACCGGGATCTGACCCCTTTGTTCGATCAGCCCGAATGGTTTCTGGGACTGTTGCCGGTGCAGAATGGGCGCAACCTGCGTGTAGTGGATACGGCCAGGCTGGTTATGCCGGAGCGGTATCGCCCCGAAAGCGTCGACGACCTGGCGTTTGGTGTCGGCGTGTATGGGTCGGACTGGGCCTTTGGCTGCCATCAGATAGAAGGCTCAATATCGCTGGAGCCGGATGCCATCAAATGGCGCAGCTCTCGCACCAGCCGCCCATGGCTTGCCGGTACCATCATTGACCGGATGTGTGCCCTGGTGGATTTACACGAATTCGCCAGAACCGCATTCAAGGCCCGCAGTGCCTGACTGACTTAACCGTCACAGCGAATCCGAATCAGGCGCTGGACGGACAACTGGAGTACACTATAGTGACGATCAGCCGTCGCAACAGCATTCAAGAGGGTGAGCTATGACAGCGCAAACAGCGAAGACCGGAAACGACCCGATTCTGCAATGGGTAACCTTCCGTCTGGG